>JARRJX010000346.1:0-3663 GCA_037388645.1 Chloroflexota bacterium | reverse complement strand
CGTCGATGCGCTTCCAGTAGGCGGGGTCGCTGTGTGCGAAGGCAATCCTGCCGTCTGTGCCGACCAGGAAGGCGGCCGGCACGAGCTGTATCAACCTCAAGATAGTTATGAGGTAGGCGACAAGATCACCTTCTCCGCGCTTGATTACATCACCGGTGAGGTGGTTGATTCTCGCCCTGGGCGCAACCCCGATTACGGTGACTTCACTGTCCTTAAGGTCAAGCTGCCCGGCGAACAGCTCCGCGAGTTTGCCTGTGATCTGAAGGTCGAGCATGCGCTCAATGAGTCTGGTGATACAGACTCCTCTGAGGACGAGCGAGCCAAACTATCCCCTGAAGAGATATTTATCGAATACGGCGGCTTTGTGGCGGAGGCATTGCAGGAGCATCTGGCGAAGCATGACGATCTGGTGCGCCTGGCCGGACGCTGGTTCCCACGCTCCTTGCTGGCCGATGTCAACCCAGGCCATCTCAATCTGGCCGAGGCGGTGCTGGATATCCAGGGCGGTGGTCCGATGTCCACCCCGGAGATACTCGAAATGGCGAGTATTCTGGAAAGCACAAATGAGCGGTTGGCCGAGTTCTCGTTGAACTACGGGTTGCAGCAGGACGATCGGTTTGATGAGGTCGGCTCTACCGGGCAGGTCGCCTGGTTTCTCAAACGACTGGAGCCGGACAACGTCCAGCGGACACCGCCCCGCCTTCAGTACCAGCCGACAGAGGCGGATCAGAGCGATCTCCTGACGCCGGAGCTGTGTGACCTGGTGGTCGAGATTGGTGACGAGCACTCAGACTTGCCGGTGGAAAAGGGATACCGGCCAGATGAAGTGACGATACTGCTCACCTACAACCACCTCCGCGCGGGCACGCTGCCGCTCTCCTCCCAGCTCAAGATGATGTTCCCGACTGCCTACGAAGCGCCCCGTATCCGTTTCACGCTGCTCGACCCGGATACGGGCGAGGAGCTTCCGGCCTGGGTGGTGCGGCCCGATCGATATGTCTACGGTTTGGGAAAGTGGTTTGATCAGCAGGAGCTGCTCACAGGCTGTTATTTGACCATCAGGAGCACCGGGCGTCCCGGTGTGGTCGAGATCGATTACGCGCGCCGCAAGCCGCGTAAAGAATGGGTGCTCACCGCGATTGTGGACCAGAAACGCTTGCGCTTTGAGAACCAGCAGTACCCGATTGGTTTTGAGTATGACGATCTGATGATCGTCAAAACCAGCGACGATGAGGACATCGATCGATTGTGGAAACAGGTATCGGATAGAAATACGCCGCTTGAGACGTTGATGGAAGACATCTGTGTAGAGCTGTCTGCGCTGAATCCACAGGGAAACGTTCATGCCAAGACTCTGTACAGCACCGTCAACCGGGGACGGCGCTGTCCACCCGGGCCGATCAGGGCGAGGATGTTGTAGCATCCGCCGGGGGGACCGGCGGGTGGGCTGTATTGGCGATTAAACACCACAAATACTGGTAGCTGAGCGAGCCTGAATAAGGAAATAAACCCGTGTCGAGACCGGAAGCCCCTTCAACAACGTATATTAAGCCAACGCTGGATACGCAGTTCCAGATCGATCCCGCCTGGTGGGAGCAGTCTGAGCGTGATTTGCGGGTTCAGATGCAGCAGTTGTGCGAGGAACATGGCAAGTTGGCCGAGGATGATATCGAGTCGGATGAAACGGTAGACTGGGTTGACCCTGAGACCGGGGAGGTCAGTGTGGTTGACCGGCTGGCCTATATTTTTCTGAGCAGTTGTAGCCAGCAGTCCGAGTTCATCACCGAGCGCACCTCGTTGATTGACGCTGTCTTTCGAGCGCTCCTTGCCACCAACAATCGCCCGCTGACGCCGGTTCAGCTTGCAGATCGAATCGGGCGGCCCGCCGATATGATCCTTCGCGCGCTGTCAGGCAGGCGGATCTACAAGGGGATACGGCCCGTTTCGAGTAGTTGATTCGGGTTTGGCCCACCGCCCGGCTGCAAGCTGGCGCGTATATTCCTCACCCTGCTGTGAATTGCATCGGAAAGTTCGGGCGGTTATAATCGCAGCCGGTCGCGGGGGAGTGTCGGAACTGGCAGACGAGCATGACTTAGGATCATGTGCCGAAAGGCGTGCGGGTTCGAGTCCCGCCTTCCCCATCCTGAAGCCGCTCAGGGAGTTCCTCACCTGAGCGGTTCTGTTTGGGATAGAGCACGTGATAATCTGTTCAAGACGAACAATATTGGTCGTCATCCCTGACCTTGCATCGCGGAATAAGTGGGCAAAGTCCCTCGCCCTGAGGGTGAGGGATCTAGGGTGAGGGCCAACAAGAGCGCCCCAAACGTGATATGCACACAGTTGACACTCACTATATGGCATCATAGCCGCTTCCCAAGATATAATGTAGCTTCAATAACGGTAAGGTTTGATTGATCATACGGTGCTCTCAGTTGGCAATGGATTTCCCTTGCCTGGATTTGTCTGCCGGGCTGCCAGGGGCGAGGTTCGAGCAGGTGGCAAGGCGTGCGTGGTGATGAGAGTCCTGAAATCAACCTGATTGTTGATCCTATAACTGAGGAAAACACAGTGCCCAACGTTGAAATAGAATACTTGGAGAACCGTCAGGCCCGGCTCGTGGTGCAGGTTGATCCCGATCGGGTGCAGAAGGCGCTGCGGACTGCCGCCAGGCGGATTTCGAAGCAGGTGAATATCCCTGGTTTTCGCAAGGGGAAAGCGCCTTATCACGTCATCGCGCGCGTGGTTGGCGAACAGATGATTTATGACGAGGCTCTGGAGCCGTTAGGTCAGGAGATTTACACGGAAGCACTCGACGAATCCGACCTGGAGCCTTTTGCGGCGGCTTCACTTGACAACTTCACGCTTGACCCGTTCGAATTGACCTTCACAGTACCCCTCGTGCCCACGGTCGCGCTGGGTGACTATCGGGAAGTCAGGCTTCCCTATGAGCAGGATGAAATCACCGACGATGACGTGGAGGGGGCGTTGCAGACTCTGCGCAGAGAGCAGGCAACCCTGGAGCCGGTCGAGCGCGCCGTCGAGCTTGGCGACGTTGCCTTGCTGGACATTCTGGGCACCATTCCCGGCGATGAGCAGGGCGACGAAGAAACACAGCCTTTTATCAGCCGTAAGGGAGCCAAAGTATTGATCGCCGAGGACGCCACCTATCCTGTGGCGGGTTTCCCCCAGCAGGTGGTCGGGATGAGCGCAGAAGAGGAGCGCGAGTTCGAGATCACCCTTCCCGATGACGATGAGGATCTGTTGGACGAGTTGCGTGGCAAGACCATTCACTTTGAGGTGGTTTGCCACACCGTCTATTTGCAGGACCTGCCTGAGCTTGACGACGAATTTGCGCAGGATGTAGGTGAATATGAAAACGTGGCGGATTTACGGGCCGGGCTTCGTGATCAGCTTGAAGATTTGAACAGGCGCATGGCCCGCGAGCGGTATCTCGATAAGGTGTTTGATCACCTCATAGAATCGGTTGTCGAGGTGTCTTTCCCGCCTGTCATGCTGGAGAACGAGATCGATAGGCGTCTCCGGGAGTTCGACGACCAGCTCAAGAGGCAGGGTCTTGATAGGGAGACATATCTCCAGATCAACTATTTGAGCGAAGAAGACCTGCGGGAGGCCTACGAGGACGACGCGCGGGCATACTTACAG
>JARRJX010000345.1:0-3671 GCA_037388645.1 Chloroflexota bacterium | reverse complement strand
GGGACTGCCTGGGAGATGATCCGGGCCGTCGAGCCGGTTCAGCTCATCACTCATCATTTCCCGATCGAGGACGCCGGGCAGGTTTACGATCTGCTCGACCGGCAGCCCGATCGGGCGATCCAGGTTGTCTTCACTTATTGAGAGCCTCGTGCGAGGGATGAAAAAGAGGGACATCGGCGATGTCCCTCTGGTGAGTGGTGTGCGAGAGCGTGTTACGCGCCGTAGCGCTTGAGCCGGTTGGCGTGGCCCAGGACCAACTGCATCAGGTCGACCGCGGGGAACTGGCCCAGCGCGCCAGTCATGCAAGCCCGCTCGCCAAAGCCGGTGACCGAATCCCGCATGTGGGTGGCGGGGGCCCAGATCAGCGTCGGCACGGGGTGGAACGAGTGGGACTTGAGCTTGGCCGGGGTTGAGTGGTCGCCGGTCACGATCAGCACCTCCGGGCTAAGGTCCATGAGCGCGGGCAGCGCCGCGTCCACCTGCTCGATCACTGCCACCTTCGCGTCGAAATTGCCATCCTCGCCCCGGCTGTCCGTATACTTGATGTGGATGAAGAAGAAGTCGTAGTCATCGTAGAGGGCGGCTGCCCGCTCGAACTCGTCCAGCGGCTCGTCGTGGGCGGTCGTCTCGATGATGTCCATCCCCACCAGTCGGCTGACGCCCTTGTACATCGGATAAACTGCTATGCAGGCCGCCTTGAGCTTATACACGTCCTTGAACTTGGGAAGCGCCGGGTCGTGGGCGAAGCCGCGCAGGTTCACCATGTTGGCCGGGTGATGGCCTGCCAGCTTCTCTCGCGCGGCGGCCAGGAACTGGTTGACCAGATCAGCCGTGTGTTTGGCTGCCGGGTCGTCGGCGGCCTCCGGCTCAGGCCGGGCCTTGAGCGGCGGCACACCCGTCTCGCCGGGGTCGGTATCGAGCAGGCGCGCGTTCAACCCCTTACCCTTCATGATCAGCGCAAAGCGGTGCTCCTTGACCTCGCGCACGATCAGCTCAACACCAGGCAGCTCGATCTCCTGGAGCGTCGCGCAGGCAACCTCACCCTTCTCAGTCGCGATGCGTCCCGCGCGCCGGTCGGTGATGATCCCGTTCTCGTCCACCGTACAGAAGTTGCCCCGTGCAGCCACTTCGCCAGGTTCGAGGAGCAGCCCGATCCCGGCTGCCTCCAGCGCGCCGCGCCCGATCTCGTAAAACAGCGGGTCGTAGCCAAACAGCGCCAGATGCCCCGGCCCACTTCCCGACTCGATCCCCCGCGCGATCGGGATGCTCAGGCCGGTGCTGCCTTCACGGGCCAGACGATCCAGGTTGGGGGTCGTGGCGGCTTCCAGCTCGGTTTGCCCATCGGCCTGAAGGGGCAGGCCGCCTAATCCATCCATGACCAGAAAGATGATCTTGCCGCCCTCTTCCGTTGCGAGTCTTCTCGTCAAATCAAAATTAGCCATATCTCAGGAATACTCCTTGCTAGTGATCGGTAGAAGTGTCTGTGGTATATCACCATTCAGCCAAACTATCAAGGCGTTCGGGCTGTCTTCGCGCCGGTGGTGGTTGGCATTTTCATTGACAGTCGACCCATGTAGAGGTATCATGCGCGGTGGGAAAAGCAGGCTGGCTGGATGCTTTTCCTCTATTTATGTTATAGGCCGATAGGAGAGTCTCCCTGGCATCGATCGGCCATCCCAGCTTCCCTTCCTGATGTGGTATACTTCGCTGTGAGGGAACGACGCCTATCATGCTTGACTCTCAAACCGGATGAGCTGCACCACTTGTCCCATTAGGATTGTTGTTGGCACATTAAAATAGTACAATTTGCGCGTCTATTTACCGTCGCTTATGAAATGCCGTCGTGAGTGAAAAAAGGTCGAAATCCACCACGCTGCTCAAATGGCTGACCCCTGGCATCGGCGTCAAGCGCTGGTTTGGTCTGCTGATTGGGGGAGCCATGGTGTTTGGGATCGGCATCGCCCAGTTATTCCTGGTGGTAGCCAGGGCTAACTCCGGCGCGTCCTGGCTGCGCGTCGTGGCCCTGGGGGGAACCCCCGCCTTGATTCGGGCTGCGCTGGCCGGTGTGGCCGGGGTGAGTCTGATCATCCTGGCCTTGATCCGCATCAACCGGTCGATCCTGGCACCGCTCGACCTGCAAGGCAGGGACGTGATCAGCGCGATGGTTGAGCATCGCCAGCGCAGTCGCGGGCCGAAGATCGTCGCCGTTGGCGGCGGCACCGGGATGCCCACCCTGCTTCGCGGCCTGAAGCACCACACCACCAACCTGACGGCGGTGGTCACGGTGGCCGACGACGGCGGCAGCTCAGGAAAGCTACGGCGCGAGCTGGGGGTGCTGCCGCCGGGCGATTTCCGCAACAACATCGCCGCCCTGGCCCGCGATGAGGGCTTGATGACCCAGTTGTTTCGGTACCGCTTTGGCGAGGGTGGCCTGGAGGGTCACAGCTTTGGCAACCTGTTCATCACCGCTCTCAGCGGCGTGACGGGTAGTTTTGAGCGGGCGCTCGTCGAGAGCAGCCGCGTGCTCGCCATTCGGGGGCAGGTGCTCCCCTCCACGCTGGCCGACGTCACGCTCGGCGCTGACATGCGCGAGGTGGTGGGCAACGGCACCCGCCGGGTGACCGGGGAGTCGACCATCCCCAAGACGATGGGCACGGTCGACCGAATCTTTTTACAACCTGACGACGTGCCTGCCTACCCCGACACCGTCCGCGCCATCCTGGACGCCGACCTGATCGTGCTGGGGCCGGGCAGCCTGTTCACCAGCATCCTGCCCAACCTGTTGGTACGGGGGGTGGCCGAGGCGATCCGCCGCAGCCCGGCGGTAAAAGTCTACGTGTGCAATGTGGCGACCCAGCGCGGCGAAACGGAGGGCTTCGGCGTGGCCGATCACGTTCGGGCCATTGAGCGCCAGGTCGGCCCAGGGTTGTTCGACAACGTCTTGATAAACGGGGAGTTCCCCGTGTTGGAGCCGGATGCGAACTTTGCCTACGTCCGGCTGGAAGATGGAGATCGGCTTTTCGAGGGCTTACACGTCCGCCAAGCGCCGCTGGTCGACACCCGCCACCCCTGGCGGCATGACTCGGACAAACTGGCCCAGGCCATCATCGCGCTGCTGGCCGAATCGACGGAAGACATATCCCGCTAACCATACTGTGCGGTTCATGATATGTTACTATTTCACCATAAAGGAGTGACTTAAATGGCAGTCAAGATAGGGATTAATGGACTGGGACGCATTGGGCGGCAGGTGCTCAAGATCATCAAGGAGACGCGTCCGGACGCGTTCGACGTAGTGGCCTTCAACGACATAGGCGACCTGCCGACGATGGCACACCTGTTCAAGCACGACTCGAACTACGGACACTTCGACGGAGAGGTCGAGGTGAAGGAAGACGGGCTGGTGGTGAACGGGGATTTCATCAAGGCGCTGTCGGAGCGGGACCCCGCGACGCTGCCCTGGGGTGAGCTTGGTGTGGACATCGTGATCGAGTCGACCGGCCTGTTCCGGGATCGTCCCAGCGCGGGCAAGCACCTGCAGGCCGGGGCGAAAGTGCATCCTGGGTGATCTTGCTGTTTCCGCCAATCATCGCCAGCTGGCCAATCTGCACGAACTGGTGAACCACCACGCCACCCGAGATAAAGGCCCGATCCTGGACCGAGACAAAACC
>JARRJX010000344.1:0-3671 GCA_037388645.1 Chloroflexota bacterium | reverse complement strand
CTCGCCCCTGGTCAATGGCCTGTTCACCTTCGGGGAGGAGTTCGGCTGGCGGGCCTATTTACAGCCCCGGCTGATGCCGCTCGGTGGCCGCCGGACGATGCTGCTGATGGGGGTGATCTGGGGTGTGTGGCACTGGCCGGTGATCCTGATGGGCCACAACTATGGCCTTAGCTACCCCGGCGCGCCCTATCTCGGCCCGCTGGTGATGGTCTGGTTCACCTTCGTGGTGGGGACGTTCCTGGGCTGGGCGGCGCTGCGCGGTGGGAGCGTGTGGCCCGCCGTGATCGGGCACGCCGCTGTCAACGGGATCGCCAACCTGGGGACGGCATTCGTGCAGGGCAGCCCGAATCCGCTGCTCGGCCCGCTGCCGGTGGGTTTGATCGGCTCGGCGGGGTTCGCGCTGGTCGCGCTGCTGATCCTGCTCAGCCCGCGCGCCCTGCGGCCCTATGAAGCGGAGGCAGAGGGAGAAGAATCGGGCGAAGTTATCCCCGATTCCGCTCCCAGATAATCCGCATCCCCTCCAGCGTCAGGTTGGGGGCAAGCTCCTGGATGACGGAGGTGTGCTGGGCGATGGTCGGGGCCAGCCCGCCGGTTGCGATCACCGTCACGTGCGGCGAGTCAAGCTCGGCGATGATCAGCTTGACCAATCCCTCGACCATCGCCACGTAACCGAGGAAGATGCCGCTCTGCATCGCGTGGATCGTGTTGTGGCCGATCGCGGAGGGCGGGGGCTTCAGCTCGACCTTGTGCAGGCGCGCCGCCCGGCTGACCAGCGCGTCGTGCGTCAGGCCGATCCCCGGCGCAATCGCCCCGCCGATGTAGTCGCCATCCGCGTTGAGCACGTCGAAGGTGGTCGCCGTGCCCAGGTCGACGACGATTGCCGGGCTGCTGTAGGCCGCCCGGACGGCGGCGGCGTTCACCAGGCGGTCGGGGCCTAGCTCGTGGGGGTTATCCAGCAGAATCTTGAACCCGGCGTCGGTCTCGGCGTCGATGTTGAACGCCTGTTGATCCAGGTAGCGCTCGACCACCTCGACGAAGGTATCTGTCAGGTCGGGCACCACGCTGGCGAGCACGACCGCCGTCACCTCTCCAAGGTCGTAGCCGCGCTCCTCGAAAAAGCTGCGCAGCAGCACCGCGTACTCGTCGCTCATCTTCTCCTGGATGGTGCGCGCCCGCCAGGTGCAGCACCAGGAGCCGCCGTCGTGCAGGCCGAAGTGGATGTTCGTGTTGCCTACGTCGATTGCCAGCAGCATCTCGCCACCTTTTTCGTTGCAGCCCGGCTCACTCGCCCTCGCCCAGGATCACGTTGTCGATCAGGCGCGTCTCGCCGATGAACACCGCCATGCTCGCCAGGGCTTTTTCCGCCTCGCCCTCGATCTCCTGCAAGGTGTCCGGGTCGGCCAGGCTCACGTAGTCGATCCGGGCCAGCGGCTCGGCATCGACCAGCGTCTGTATCGTCTCGCGCAGGTGGTCGGCGTTCCGCTCGCCGTCCAGCCATTCGGCCCTGGCCGCCTGGAGCGAGCGGTAGAGCACGGTCGCCGCCCGGCGCTCTTCACCCTTCAGGCGCACGTTCCGGCTGCTCAACGCCAGGCCGTCCGCCTCCCGCACGATCGGGCAGACCACGACCGACAGGTTGAAGGCCAGGTCGCGCGCCATCTGTCGGATCACCGCCGCCTGCTGGGCGTCCTTCTGCCCGAAGTAGGCGCGGGTCGGCTGGAAGACGTTGAACAGCTTCGCCACGACGGTCGTCACCCCGCTGAAATGGCCGGGGCGGTGCGCGCCTTCGAGGGGCTGGGTCAGCTCCTGGACGTTGACGTAGGTCTGGAAGCCGGGCGGGTACATCTCCTCGACGGAGGGGGCCCATACCAGGTTAACGCCCCTCTCCCGGAGCAGCTCCACGTCTCCCTCAAACGTGTGGGGGTAGGCGTCCAGGTCGGCCTGGTTGTCAAACTGGATCGGGTTGACAAAAATGCTGACCCCCACCCGGTCGTTCTCCTCCCGCGCCCGGCGCACCAGGGAGAGGTGTCCCTCGTGCAGCGCGCCCATCGTCGGGACAAATCCCCAGGTACCGGTGTGCTTCCAGCGGATGGGGCGAACTTCACTGACTTTACGCACGACATGCATCATGGCTGCCTGTTCCTGTCGGTGGTATGAGAGTGTCTATTCCTGGCCGATATTGTAGCGCATAATTGCGCGTCTCTCCGAGCGGCGGGCTGCCTCGACGAAGCCTGCCTCCTCGAAGGTGGCGATCAGGCCGGTGAACGCCTCGGCGTCCTCTACCTTCTTCTCGCGGGGTGTGACCGGGTACCCCTCAACGATGGTCGCGCCGTTTTGCCGGGCGTAGTCGACCGCCGCCCGGATCAGGCGCTTCATGAGGCCCTGCCGCCGGTAGGGCTTCGCCACGAAGAAACATACGATAGACCAGGCTGGCTGATCGTCGACCGGCTTGAGGACGTGCGAGCGCCCCAGCACGGGGTAATCCTCGCGCGGGCCGACCGACACCCAGCCGACTGGCTCCCCGGCAGCGTAGGCCAGCAGGCCGGGGATTTGCCCGGCGTCGACCAGCGCCTTGAGCGCGGCCCGGTTGCCCTCGTTGCCCTGCCTGTCGAACTCGGCGCGCTTGATCCGCCACCACATGCACCAGCAGCCCGCGCAGGAACCCCCATCGCCAAACAGGGTTTCGAGATCCACCCAGCGATCGGGTGTGACTGGGTGATAGGTTATTTCCTCAGCCAGCATATCTTCTCCCATTAATTGATCCGCTCAAGGTAGGTCTCTTCCAGCGCCCTGACCATCCGGTAGAGGGCGGCGTTGACCGGGGTAGGGACGCCCAACTCTTCACCCTTGCGCACCACCGCCCCAGAGATCACCTCGGCCTCCGTCTCCACCCCGCGCAGGACGTCTTGCAGCATCGACGAGCGGTTGTGAGCCGTCAGCCGGGCGACCTCCTCGCAGCGGTCGGCGGCGCTTTCGAAGGGCAGGCGGATGCCCAGCGCGGCGGTCAGCGCGCCGACCTCGTCCGCCGCTGCCCGCATGATCCCTCGCGCCGAGTCTGAATCGACCAGCGCGCCGTTCGGGACGCGCAGCAGGGCGGTCAGCGGGTTGATCCCGGCGTTGACCGCCAGCTTGCCCCACACCAGCGAGTCGACCTTGGGTGTAACCAGCGTTTCCAATCCGCAGCGGCTGAACAGGTCGGCGGCGGCCTGCACTTGCTCATCGATCTCCGGGCGGGTCGCCAGAAAGGTTCTTCCCGCCCCGCCATAACGCAGCCTCCCCGGCCCATCGAGCGCCGCGCCCTGGGCGGTCACGCCCAGCGCCGCCCGCTCCGCTCCAACCTGCGCGGCGATGATCTCAAGATTCCCGATCCCGTTTTGCAGCGTGATCGCCAGCCCGTCGGGCATGAGGATTAACGCCGCCCCTCGCGCGGCCAGTTCGGTCCCGCGCGATTTCGTCAGGATCAGCGCCACGTCCGCCGGGGGGAGCGACTCTGGATCGTCGGTGGCGCGCAGCTTGACCCGCTCCTGGCGGCCATCGGGGTGGACGATCAGGAGCGGCGCAGAGTTGAGCGCCTCGATCTGCGCCCGCCAGTGGCCCACCAGCGTCACCTCCGCCTGATCGGCCAGCCTGCTCCCAAACAGGCAGGCCATCGCCCCCACGCCGAATATCGTGAT
>JARRJX010000343.1:4493-5141 GCA_037388645.1 Chloroflexota bacterium | reverse complement strand
CGCACGGTTCGGGTCCGTGAGGTCGGCGGTTCAAATCCGCCCGCCCCGACTGGTTGTCAGGTCAGAGCCGCCGGCTCTGGCCCTTTTTATCGCCCATCCCGACCGGCACCCAGCGTGCGCTTCGCCTCTTCCCAGATCGCGAGCAGCTCCGCCTCGGACAAATCCGCTATGGAACGGCCCTGCTTCCGCGCCTGGCGCTCAACCTGGGTGAAGCGGTCGTAGAAGCGCTGATTGGCGGCCCGGAGCGCATCTTCCGGGTTGACCTGGAGCCAGCGCGCCCAGACGGCCACGACCAGCAGCAGATCGCCGATCTCCTGAAACTGCTCTTCAGGGGTCTCGGCGGCGAGCACCTCCTCGATTTCTTCCTGGATTTTGTCGAGGACGCCTTCCTCCGACTGCCAGTCGAACCCTACCCTGACCGCCCTGACATCATATTCATTCGCCTGGTGCAGAGCGGGGAGCGACTTCGATATGCCGTCGAGCACGCTCTTCTCCGGCTCGCCTTTCTGCTCCCGCTCCTGGGCCTTGATCTTCTCCCAATTGATCGACACCTGCTCCGCGCTGCCGTTGACCTCTACGTCGCCCCACACATGTGGATGGCGCCGCTTGATCTTCTCGTCGACCTCGCGAATCACGTCGCCCATCAGG
>JARRJX010000343.1:0-4448 GCA_037388645.1 Chloroflexota bacterium | reverse complement strand
CCCATCAGGAACTCGCCTTCGTCAACGGCGATCTGGCCGTGGAGGATAACCTGGATCAGCAGATCACCCAATTCTTCCCGCAGCCGCCCCGGCTCGCCCGAATCGATGGCGTCGACCACCTCGTAGGCTTCCTCAATCAGGTTCCTGCGCAGCGACTCGTGTGTCTGCTCCCGATCCCAGGGGCAGCCCTCCGGCGCACGGAGATGGGCAATCGTGTTCTGGAACCCCTCGAAGCTGGCGACAGCCGCAGCAGAAGGCCCGAAAGGCGGCAGGTAGAGCGTCGTCAGGTGATCAAGCTCCTGCCGGTCTATCTCATAGAGCAGCAGCGAGTCGACCCGCTGATCGGCGGTGCCCGCCTGATAAACCAACTTCACAGGATGCTCGTCCGGGTACTGGTTCATCAGGGTCAGCTTGACATCAGCAGCCAGGCGGCGGCTGTAGAGCTGCGCGATCAGGGCGGGATGGTCGGGGTTGATGGGAGGGTGGTACGCCGCAGCAAGGTCGGTTGCGTCGACGACCTGCAGGCCGTCCAGCGCATCGACACCCAGCAAAGCCAGAGTCGGCTCGACGAAACTAAGGCCGCTGACGATCACGGTCTCGATCCCGCGCCGACGGCAGGCTTCAAGCAGCAGAGTGACCGTGCCCTCCCCCACCAGGGGATCGCCCGGCACGGCATAAACAACCTCTTCGCCCCCTTCGGCAAGCTCGACCAGCCGATCAACAATACGCCGGTATACGGCGGCACAATCGGCCTCCTGCTCGTACACATCGTCGCCGATCAACAATACGCCGGTATACGGCGGCAAAATCAGTCTCCTGCTCGTACACATCGTCAAAGCTGCGATAGGCTGGGCCGTCGGGCAGGCTGCTGACCGTGGGGTGCCTCCTGGTTCGCAGGTAGACCGTTTCAGCCTTCTGAAGCCGCTCGACCGCCCGTACCGTGAGCTGACCCGGATCGCCGGGGCCAAGCCCAACAAGATAGATAGCCATAAATCAGCGTTTCCTATACCTGGTACCTGGTTAAGTTAACCGATCAACGTTTGCTAAAAAACAAGACCGCACAAGCGGCCTGTTTCTCTGTATGGTTCTGACGACCACCCGGCTGCTGCCGGATGCCCTCGGCTTTAACGCTTTGTATAGGTAGGCGCTTTTCGGGCACGCTTGAGGCCCGGCTTCTTGCGCTCTTTCACCCGCGCGTCACGAGTCAGCAGGCCCCGCTTGCGCAGCACCGAGCGAAGCTCAGGATCGTAGGCGAGCAAGGCGCGGGCCAAGCCCAGGCGTACCGCCCCTACCTGCCCGGACACACCGCCGCCGCTCACCCTGACGGTCACATCGAACCGCCCTTCCGATTCGGTCGCGACGAACGGTTTTGCCAGGTCGTGCATATCCCCTACCCTGGGGAAATACTCCTCCAGCGGCTTATCGTTGACGACGAACTCGCCGGAGCCGCCTGGATAAATCCGGACGCGAGCCGTAGACGTCTTACGCCGCCCGACACCCTCAAAATACTCAAACTGTTCAGACATAAATCCGTTCCCTCAATATCATCTGTGCTAGAACTCAAGCGGTTCCGGGTTCTGAGCCTGGTGCTGGTGTTCGGGGCCAGCATATACCTTAAGCTTCTTGAGCATATGACGCCCCAGGTTGTTCTTGGGCAGCATACGGCGCACGGCTTCTTCGATGACCCTCTCCGGCCTGGTCTTAAGCATCTCCCGCAGCGGGGTTTGCTTCAGGCCACCCGGATATCCTGAGTGCCGATAGTAC
The DNA here is from genome assembly GCA_037388645.1 of Chloroflexota bacterium. GTDB lineage: Bacteria > Chloroflexota > Anaerolineae > Aggregatilineales > UBA3940 > JARRJX01. The sequence continues at coordinate 2,684 of JARRJX010000343.1, read as the reverse complement.
ATTTTATCGTCCAACCGGTTGCCCGTCACATGAACCTTCTCTGCATTGACGACTATCACATAGTCACCACAATCCATGTGCGGGGTGAACATCGGCTTGTGCTTGCCACGCAGGATGGAGGCAATCTGCGACGCCATCCGCCCAAGAGTCTGGCCGTCAGCATCGACTATGTACCAACTGCGTTCGATATCACCGGGCTTTGCCGAATAAGTCTTCATTCACAACACTCCTGTATCACCGTGGTCATTGATCCAGCCCGTCAGGGTATTGGACGGCTGTCAGCGTCAATCCATGCGCCGGGGCAGCCATCGCCCCCTGTATCTGAACCCCCACGGCTGCTGCCTGTACAAACTGTTTAACAGATACCTGTCCGCGCCCCACGCCCACCAGCGCACCGACGATCCGGCGCACCATCCGGTAGAGAAACGCATCAGCCGTGATGGTGAAGGCGTGCTGCCCCCCATCGGGCGTCACTTCCCACTGCGCCCGGTAGACCGTGCGCACCGGGTTATCGCCCTGGGGCGGCGAGCCAAATGCACTGAAATCGTGCGTCCCCAGCAGATGGCGGGCCGCTTCCGCTATCGCCTCGACATCCAGGGGACGCGACAGGTGCCACGCCAGCCACCGCTTAAATGGGTCGCGCACCCGGCTGACGTAGAGCCGGTATACATAAGTCCGGCTCAACGCGTCGAAACGCGGATGAAAGCCAGGACTGGCGATTTCTACAAGGTACACGGCAATGTCTGATGGCAAATTCGCGTTCAGCGCATTGCACAAATCTGACGGCAAATGCCGCCAATTCAGATCAAAGGCGACAACCTGGCCGGTGGCGTGAACCCCGGCGTCGGTGCGCCCCGCAGCAAGCACGGAAACCTGCTGCCCGCTGGTGCTGCTGAGAACCTCTTCAAGCACCCCTTGCACGGTCGGCGATGCATTTGCCTGGCGCTGGAAGCCATGGTAGGCCGTACCATCATAAGCCAGGATCGCCTTGTAGCGCATGGCAGGCGTGCGGGCTAGACATCCTCTTCGACGAGACTCAACTGAACCATCCTGGCCGCATCGCCTTTCCTCGGCCCCAGCTTGACCATGCGGGTGTACCCGCCCGGTCGTTCCAGGTAACGAGGGGCGATCTCGTGAAACAGCTTGTTCACGATCTCGCGGTCGTGGATGTCACGCGCGACCATGCGCTGAGCGTGAACGGCTATCGCACGGGCCTCGCGCTCCAGCGCGTCGGTCTCTCCCGCCTCGGCCTCGCGCAGCAAGCGCCGCGCCTGGGCGTCGGTCAGCAGCGTGTTGAGCTTTTCCGCTTTGCCGCTCTCGGCCAGATCGATCAGGCGATCAGCATCGCCGCGATTACGGGCCAGGGTGATCATCTTCTCGGCCTGGGCGCGAATGGACTTGGCCTTCGCCTCTGTCGTCTTGATCTGCTCATAACGAAACAACTGAGTGATCATCGTCCGACGCATCATCTTACGATGCTTGGAATCGCGCCCCAGTTGTTTTCCCGCTACTCTATGCCGCATAATCCGATAACCTCGCTAACAATCGGCAGGCATCACTCGGATGCCTGCTCGGCCAGTTCTGCTTCCGATTCGTCCTCGGCGGGCAGATAGTCTTTCTCTTGGAGCGAACGAAGCAGCTCGTCGAGTGACTTGTCGCCAAAGTTGCGAATAGCCAGCATCGCGTCCTCGCCCTTCTCCAGCATCTTGAGCACCTCGCCGATGGTAGTAATGCCGGTGCGCTTCAACGAGTTGAAGACACGCACGCTCAAGTCGAGGCTCTCGATGGGGAGGTCGTAGTATTCGGGGCGAGCAGGCTCTTCCTCTTCCGGCGGCACGATCTCCTGCTGGAAGACACTTGGGTCCACATTCGCGATGATGACCAGATGCTGCATCAGGATGGACGCGGCATCGCTCATCGCCACTTCAGGCTGGATGGTGCCGTCCGTCCAGATCTCAAGCACCAGCTTGTCGTAGTTGGTGCGCTGCCCGACACGCGCCTGCTCGATGTCGTAGGCAACGCGCTTCATCGGGCTGTAGATCGCGTCGACAGGCACCTCCCCGATGGGGAGCCGCCCTCGCTCTTCGGCGGGAGAGTATCCCGTCCCTCTTTCGACGTTCAGCTCCATCTCGATCCGAGCCGAGTCGTCGTCGATGGTAAACAGATACAGGTCGGGGTTTTTGATCTCGACCTCCGGCGGGCAGATCAAGTCCGCCGCGGTCACTTCCCCGCCCTGAACGTCCAGCCGAATCCGCGCTGACTCCGAATCGTGCAGGATCATGCGCAGCTGCTTGATCTGTAAGAGCAACTGGGTCATGTCCTCACGCACGTGCGGGATCGTCGAAAACTCGTGGTGGAAACCAGCAACCCGTATCGACGTTACGGCAGCACCAGGCAGCGACGATAACAACACACGCCGTAACGCATTCCCAATAGTAATCCCAAACCCACGCTCAAGTGGGCTGATGATGAAGCGGCCATAGTTACGCGAAACTGCATCGCGCTCTATCTTCGGCAGCACCATAATGTTCATGGTGGTCAACAAAATTGCCTCCTGAGCCTACCCCTACACAGCGGCTCAACTTTCATGCCTGTGCCAGGAGACCCATCGTCTGTCTTAAGTTTGAGCCAGGTTGCCCGGCTTTACCGACTGTAGTACTCAACAATGAGCTGTTCGTTAATCG
>JARRJX010000342.1:0-3691 GCA_037388645.1 Chloroflexota bacterium | reverse complement strand
ACCGGGGTGTTGGTCGGCACGGGCGTGTTCGTCCGCGTGGGCGTGCGAGTTGGGAGCGGGGTGTTTGTTCGGGTCGCGGTGGGCCGTGGTGTATTGGTTGGGAGCGGCGCGGGCGTGTTCGTTGGCTGGCCGGGCAGCGCCGGCACCGGCGTATTAGTCGGGCGAGGCGCAGGCGTGTCAGTTGGCAGTGGCGCGGGTGTGTTCGTTGGGAGTGGCACAGGCGTGTTGGTCGGCTGGCCGGGTGACACCGGCACCGGCGTATTGGTCGGGCGGCTGGGGTCGATTGGTACCGACGTGTTGGTCGGGCGAGGCACAAGCGTACTCGTCGGGGGTTGCAGGGCAACCGCCTCACCAGGGCAGCCCTGTCCGGTCAGCAGGCAGCCCACATTTCTCAGAGCCTCTTCCAGCGCGGTAGGCTCGGAGGGCGGCCCGACCGCTCGCAGGCCATCCTCACCACCCAGCGGCACATCGAGCTGCTCGCCTGCTTCCAATTCTTGCTCCTGCCCATCAGCCCGGATGACGGCGCTGCCATCCAGCAGGCTCACCCGCATTGAGTCACCCGGCTGCGCCTCCAGCATTGTCGTACCGGACAGCTCCAGATCGGCATCGTTGGCACGGAAGCTGACCGTCACGCCATCGGGCATCTGGACCAGTATCCCGTCCGAAGGCAACTGGGCGCAGGATACGCTGCCCAGCCCGGTCGAGAAGTAGATGACCTGCATGTCGCCCGATGCGTTCTCCAATGAGGTGTTGCCATACACCAGGAAGGTGACCGTCTGGCCTGCCACCGTGCGCGGCAGGTTGGCCTGCACCCGGAAAACGGCGATCCCCCAATCCTCCGAGATCGGATCAAACGGTGCAGTGTACAGCGCTTCCAACGCATCGATGGGGACAACATCCCCCATTTGATCGAATGGGGTGTTGACGTCAGGTGAAAGCTCGGCATCGACGGTAGAGTGACCGTAGCAGACCTGGCCGTTGCCGATCTGCTGGCAGCGCTCGTCTGAGGTGTTCATTGCGCTCTGGATCAACACCTGGCACTCGTCCGACGACAATTCGGCCACGACCTGCACCGGAGGGGCCTCTGCTACTGCTGGCTGGTTACGTGAAAGCAGCCAGACGTTGATCCAGACGATCACAGCGCATATGAAGAGCACGCCCGCCAGCGCCGCCAGCATCCAGATGGGAATGCCCATGAAGCTGGACTCTGATTTCTGCTCCTGTTCCAGGTGGTCCAGCATCTGCCGGACCCGATCCAGGTCAGGGTTGATGCGCAGCGCCTCGCGCAGCGCGCGGATGGTGGCGTCGCGGCTCTCCTCTAACTGAGCCAGGACAACCCACGCCTGGAAGTTATCGCGATCGCGTTTCAACACCTCCTCGACGAGACGGCGCGCGACTCCCTTCTGGCCTGCTTTGGCAAGCTCGATAGCCTGGAGAACAATCTCGCTGTCGGATAGCCCAGAAGTGCTCATGTCACGATCTCCGGACGTTATTATCTGCCATGGAGAGGCCCACAGCGTGAGGAATAAAGCCCATAAAGAGCGCGATGATCAATATTAAATAGGTCATATGCATGGGTTGGCTCGCCTCAAAGTACAGGAGGGGCGTCGCCGAGGTGGTAAGGTGAAAATGCCAGGACAGGGTGATGGCGATCGCAATCACCGTTGCGCTTAGAGCAGCGCGCGGCAGCCTGCGTATCGGCAGCAGCGCCCCTACGGCAAAACCCAGCGCGATCAACAGGGCGGCGGCACCAATCAACACTCCCGTCGGCGCGGAGTCCAGGAAGAGGACGTGGTAGCCGATGAAACCCATATACAGGATCGCCCCTCCCAGGCCAGTGGCAGCGATCAGGCGCGGCAGGGGAGCCAGAATGCGCAGGCGGTGGGCGCTAAGGCGGGTCACGAAGATACCCAGGCCGATGACCAGCCCGAAAAGCAGGCCGCTGCCTACTGCGTTCAGGATGCGCGCTGAGTCCAGAAACTGGGGGAGCAGATAAAGGTTGTAAACGTAGAAGCCCAGGCTTAGCGCCGCCGCCAGCACACACACCAGGTAAGCCCTGAATACCCTGGGACGATCGGCAAATAACTGCTGCGCCACCGTCTGAGCGACCACCCGCGCGCGCAGCTCCGTCGGCACCGAGCGCGGCAAGGCCCCGGCAGCCTGGCGCACCTCCCTCAAGGCCGCCACCAACCGGGCCTGCAGATGAGCATCTGAGGATGTGTCCAACAGCACGCTCAGGGCGTCCTGGTTGCGCGCCTGCCCGATCAGGCGGGCGGCGTATTGGGCGCGCCGGTCGCCGCCAAGCGCCAGCCTGGCAAGCGCCTGGTTGGCTGTCGCGCTCAACTGGCCCGTGTGCCACCCACCCCTCTGCTCGCTAGAGCGGCCTATGAGAACAAGGAGGCCCTCAAACAGCGCCGAGTCCTGCATCTCGACCGCAAGCTCGACGAGGCGCTCCTGAGTGAGCGGCGAGACTTTTGCCCTTCCGCCGATGACCAAAGGCTCACCAAGCAGCCTTAACACAGCGCGGGTGCGCGCGGCCCCATTCCGGTTTGCGATTATCCGTTCACACACCTCCATGCGCGCCGTCACATCAGCGACCCGGGACCACCAGGTGTGCTCGCCCCGTCCATACTCCAGCGCGCCGTGCAGCATGAAGCGCCGCTGCGTTTCGTCCGGCACTAAGCCGAAGCGCTTAACGTCTGAGTAGACGCAGTCAAGCAGGCAGAAATTCGTGAAGTTGAGTATGGATGGGTCGGAGCCAGACTCCCAGAGCCGCAGCGAGTAGTCCATCAACCGCTGCGCATCGTGCGCCATACGCTCGTCGTCAGTCACATGGACTGGAGCCTTATCCAGCGCCTCTTCCAGAGTCAGCGGGTGGGAGGTGCCCCGGTCTGAGTCTGACAGCAAGGCATCTGCGACGAGTCTAAACGCCTCTGCTGCCGAAGCCGGACGATCATTCGGGTCTTGAGCGGTGAGCCTATGCAGGGCCGGAGCCAGGGCAATAGGGAGGGAGGGGTTCGCCTCATGCGGATCGGGAAGCTCCTCGCCTGATTCGAGCTGCCTCATAGCCAGCACGACCTGGCCTTCCCCGGGGAGCTGCCCGGTAAGCAGCTCGAACAGGACGATCCCCAGACTGTAGATATCGGTGGCGTACGAGACAAGTCGTTTAGTGTGCTGCTCTGGAGAGGAGTAGGGGGCAGTCCCGTGGCCGGTATGCAGCGGCAGGGTATCCTCGGAAAGGGGCTTGGCTAACCCAAAATCGGTCAAGTAGATGCGCATCGTTGAGTCGATCAGGAAGTTGCCCGGCTTCAGATCGCGGTGGACGATGCGACGGGTATGGAGGTACTCCAGGACGGAGGCCATCTGCGCGGCCATCGGGATCAAGGTGGGTGGCGGGACAGGACCAGATTGCAGCAGCCTGGACACCGCCCCAAACGGGAGGTATGGCATCACGATGTATGACGACCGCTCCACTTTGCCGTGCGCGTACAGCGGCAGGATGTTTGGGTGATCGAGCCTGGCGATGACGCCCGATTCATCCTCCAGCGCTTTGAACTCGCCCGTCGACTCGTCAGCCGCAATGGCCGTGAGCTTTACGGCCACCACGCGCCGGGCATTCTCATCCCAGGCAGACCAGATATCTGACTGGCCGCCTTGCTGGAAGCGCTCAAGTAGACCATAAGGCCCTATC
>JARRJX010000341.1:0-3693 GCA_037388645.1 Chloroflexota bacterium | reverse complement strand
AGTATCAGCTCAGACATCTCAGATTCTTCCCCTGTGTGCCCCGCTTTAGGCGGGCGGCGTCTCGGTCTCCGTCGGTATCTCGGTCGGTGTCGGCGATGGCGTGGGTGTCGGGGTAGGGGTGCGCAGGAAGATCGTCGACGTGCCGACCCCGTTCGTGGCCGAGATCGCGATCCGGTTGGCCGTGTCCAGGCCAATCGCGGGCGACAGCCTGATCCGCACTACCATCTCCTCGCCGGGGTTCAGGATGCCCGGCTCGAAGCGCTCCCCGATCCCGGCGGCGGCGTCGGCGTAAATCCCGGACACCGTCCACGCGTTGGTCGGGTCGATCTCTTCCGAGTAGGCCAGCCACTGGATTTTGTAAGTGCCGGAAGGCCCGTAATATTCCAGGAAGACGTCCCACTGCTCGAAATCGGTCAGCCGGGTGTCCCCTTCGTTGCGCAGGGTGACGGTCATGCCCTCCCCGGCCTCTTCGTCCGTCTGGACGTCGATCACGGCCAGGTCGGTGCGGCTCTGATCGTCATAACGGGTCTCCATGTCTCGCCAGGATTCTTGCACGGTATCCTGCGCGGCGAGCGACGCCTGCGAGAGCGTCAGCACGGCGGCGAAAATGACGATCAAAATCAGGAAGGCGGCGACGACGGTTTCCATAGGTCACATCCCCAGAATGTCCTCGGCGGACACGCCGTTCGGCGTGATCACCTTGGCATAATAGCGGCCCGACGAGAGCGGGTGAGAGTAGTGCAGGGTGATGCGCAGCGTGGAGGTCGGCGTCCAGGACGAGCCGTTCTCCACCTGCCACGTCCAGTAAGGGTCGCCTCCGCCCTCGTACGGGATGCGGGTGAAGTTGCCCTCCGGGCCGAAGAACACGTCTACCTGCTCGATGGCGGCGATGCGCGACGAGCCAACGTTCTTCACCCACAGGAACACCTCGAAGTCGCCGTTCCCGTTCGTGTCCTGCCACCAGCCGTCCCCGTCCAGCTCGCCGGTCGCGTGGACGATCTCGATCTGGCTGTCCATGCGGCCCTCGTTGCGGGCGGCCATGCTGCTCAGCGCGGCGCTGCTCTCCTGGATCGCCGGGTAGGTGTTGTTGAACAGCATCAGCGCCATGACGATGCTGACCACGATCAACAGCGCGGTCGTGATGACTTTATCCACGGTCGTCCTCCTGCCCGTTCTCAAGGTTTTCCAGGCCGCTGATCAGGCGCTGGATCAGGTTGCGCTTCCAGACCGGCTCCGGCTCCTCGCCCATCTCGTCGTACCACGGCTCGTCCTCGTAACGACCGTATTCGCCCGACGGTTCGTAAGCCGGGGCCGGGGAGTCGCTCAGCCCGCGAGAGACCGCCTTGGCAGTCTCGTACAGCCGGACTTCCTCCAGCGCGCTGTCTTCCTCGTAGAGCGTGATCATCTCCAGCAGGGCGTCTTTTAGCTCAGATGAGATCGAGACCTGCTTCGAGACGGCGTCGACCATCCGGCGCATCCGGTTGGCCCCCATCTTCTCCAGGTTGTCGCTCACCCAGTCGGCCAGCGTGGTGAACGTCCCCCAATCGACCTCCGAGTCGCCCCGCGCTTCCGGCGCGCCGGTGGACGACAGTCGATCCATCAGCGAGGCCCGCGGAACCCGCGTCAGGGCGGGGGGAGTCCGGGGGCCTGGCTCCTCCTCGTAGGTGAATGCTTCCTCGGCCTCTTCCTCCGGCTCGTCGAACACCCCGTCAAGCGCCTCGAAGACCGCCTCGCTGGGCGGGAGCGCGAGGATGTCCTCCTCGTCCTCCGGCACCTCGGCCTGCAAATCCTTGAGCGAGACGCGCCGCACGACCGGCTCGTCGGCCCCGGCCTGGGCAGGGGCCGCGTCGCGCTCGGCTTGCAGGTCGCGGGCGGAGACGGTCTTCACGTGGGAGCGGGCCAGCACCTGTGTGTCCTCGCTCTCCGCCAGGCTCGCCTCGTAGTCTGCCCCCTGCCCGGTTTGGCCGGGCAGGCCCTCTCGCGCCCCGGCAGGCCGCGCCATCCCGCTCATGGGGTCGGCCCGGAGCGCCGGGTGGTAGGAGGATAGAATCTGATCCTGTACGTCCAGGAGCGTGGCCTGTATCTGGTTCTTCAGGATTTCAAGCTCCTGCTCTAGCACTTTTACTCTGTGTTCTAGGTCCACCGGGGCCTCTTTTCGCTACCTTTTAAAAGGCGTGTCTCTATTTCACAAAATCGTTTGCCAGCGCTGCCTATGCCTGGCGCTGTTCCGAATGATGGCCGCTGCTGGCCGCGCTGTATATCCCCTCCAGCGCCGCCCAGAGCTGCTCGCCCTCCTCGAAGGTGAAGCGGGCGGTGAAGCCGTTCACCGCGCTGATCGCTTCCAGCTCGATCATGCTCCCCTCCTGGCAGCGCCGCACCCTGGCGGCCAGGATGGTGAAGAGTGAGTTCGCCGCGCCGGGCGATTCCGAGCGGATGGGCGAGAGCGGGCCGGTGGCGAGGGGGTGGATGATCCGGGTCAGGGCATACCACAACCCCTTCGCGCCGCCGTCCGTCAGCCTGAAGACCTGTTGGACGGTTCGTTCGTCGTCCAGGGTGAGTATCAGGGTGCCCGGTCCTCCCGTGTGCTGAGCGATGGACAGGTTTGTCACCACCCCCAGGTCTTCCAGGTTTTGCTTACGGGCAGGCTTGCTCATCGCTGGCTTTCGCTTTTCCGCTCATCTCTACCGATAAATAAGTTGATAAAAACGGGTGCCCCGCTGGCACGGCCAAATGAGCGGGGCACTTGTCTTAGGCTCAATAAATGAGCAATAAGACCGGGTACTGCGTTCTTTATGATGGCTTGGCCGTGCCCGATGATGGTTAAGGTGCTGGTAAGGGTTCGACCAGGCCGATACCAGCCTGGTCGAACCTGGGCGGGTGTGCACGAATAAGTGACACACGTCCTCCTAAATCTTGAGCCTAGTGCAGCTCCGTGACCAGGTCGATGAAGGCCGGGGTCGTGCGGTTCACCTGGATGACGGCGCCCGTCGGGGGCTTGATTTCCAGGTTGAACTCGGTGTTGGAGCTGAGGCTCAGGGCAGACACGTCGACCGTGACCTGGGCCAGCTCGCCGGGGTCGAGCAGTTCGTCGGTCTGCGTGCCGTCCGCCGGGACGACCCATTCCACTGTCCAGGGCAGCCCGCTCTCGAACTGCGTGGCATCGCGGTAGCTGATCACCACAGCGTTGGTGCCGGTCGTATCGGTCAGGTCGATCGGCTCGCCACCGGCCACACTGCCGACGGTGAACACCAGCGACTCAACGGTCGCGTCCGCGCCAGCGGTGCTGGTCTGCGCGATGACCGCGCCCTTGATCTCCATCGAGGACTGGACTTCTTCCAGGCCCGCGTAGATCGCTTCCTGGCCGCGCTCGGTCGAGGCGGTGCCAGCGGAGAGGATGGTGTATGCGAACACCGAGGCCACTACGATGAAGGCGATCAAGATGATCGCGGTTTCCAGCGCGGTGATGCCCGCCTCGTCCTTGTTGAACTTCTTCAGAAAATCGAACATGGTATCCCCTTTTCTCGTCTCGCGTGAAATACACGGTTAAGTTATCTGCCCATAACGATAGCAGAGGCCCCCCGATCATCCGTGTGGGTTGCGGGGACGAATTGTGGAGGGCGAGTGGAGATTGCCAGGAGGATCGGGGAAACGCCCGATTCGGCGCTAACAGATTGTTATGGCGGGGGGCTTTCA
>JARRJX010000340.1:0-3695 GCA_037388645.1 Chloroflexota bacterium | reverse complement strand
GCTTCCTGCGCCGCCGAGCCGCCCTCCGGCAGCGTGACGGTTCGGATTGCCGGGGGCCGGAGCGGGACGGTCAGGTCGATCAGGATTTTGCCCTGCACCTGGTCGCGGACGTTCTCCAGGGTGGGTTGGTGGGCGGCGTATGGGACCGAGAGCACCACGATATCGGCCTGTTCGGCAGCCTGGGCGTTGGGCAGGCCATCGACCACTTCCAGGCCAAGCAGCAGGTTCATCTCGGCGGCGGCATGCTCGGCTTTTTCCTGAGAACGCGACCCGATCAGCACCTTATATCCGGCGCTGGCCCAGCGGAGAGCCAGCCCGCCCCCTTCGTTTCCGGTGCCTCCAAGCACGGCAAGGGTTGGTAGGTGTTCGTTGTTCACGATCTTCTTCTCCTCAAGATAGTGTGCAGGCTGAGGGATCACTGAAATGGCCGGTATGATAGCCCTTTCAGCGCAACCGGACGATGTCACTTTCTGCGAAAATAGCGGGCACCTCCAGCCCCAGCCCGGCATAGAGCGCGGGCGGCACGCCGATGTCGGCTAGATACAGTTCGCCAACCTGCTGCTCAACATCCGGAGCGCGCAAACCCTCTTTGGGCAAAGCCAAAGTCAGAGTGGCGGCAGCCTCGATCGCCAGGTTGAATACCTTCCCCGTGGTGGTATCTATCCCGGAAGGGATGTCGAGGGCCAGGATCGGACATGGCTGCGCGTTAGCCCAGCGGATCAACTCGGCAGCGCCCCCGCGTGGCGCACCCTTCAAACTATAGCCAATCACCCCATCAACTACCAGTGCAGGCGGCTCGATGGCGGGGAAATCGCCTGCCAGGGTAATGGGCAGTTCCATTCGGCGCAGGATTTCCAACTGGTGGGCGGGCACGGTCTTAAAAGAAGCGTCTGGGCGGGTGATGAGCACCTGCACCTGCGCACCATAATTATGCAGCCGCCGGGCGCAGACCAGTGCCCCGCCGCCGTTGTTGCCTGTCCCGGCAAGCACGACGACCGGTTTTTCCCTGGGGTCGCTCCCCATGAAACGCACGCGCGCCAGGTGTGCGAGATTGCGCCCCGCGTTCTCCATCATTTGGATCAGGTCGATTCGGTAATCCTCGATCATCGCCCGGTCGACCTCGATCATCTGTTCGGTGGTCAAATAAGGGATTTCGCCGGTATAGAATGGGCTGTCCATTGGCGATAACTCCGTGTGATGTTCTCACAGGCCGAGCGATGAAATGGATGGTCAATCCCGGTAGATCGCCATACACGCATCTTCGAGCACGCCACCTATCACCTCGACCATCACCGGCGACCGCTCGACTACCTCCCTGGCGCTGATCATGATGCGGGAGAGGCCGAGCGGGGCCGTTTTTTCGATTGAAGCCCCATAGACGATCGTGGTCAGGTTGGCCCAGACGGCCAGCGAGGCGCACATCGGGCACGGCTCGCAGGTGGAGAGCAGCACCGCGCCGCTCAGGTTGATATCGCCCATCTTTCGTACTGCCTGCCGGATCGCGTTGACCTCGGCGTGCAGGCTGGGGTCGGGGCCGTCGCTCACTGTATCCCGGCCCCTGCCGATGACCTCGCTGCCCATGACGACCACCGCGCCGTACCCCTCTCGCCGGTTCCCCTCGGATTTGGAGCGGATGGCCTCTTCGACGGCCAGCGCCATCAACGCCTCGAAATCCAGCCGGACGATCCGCTCCTCGCAGGTGTCGGCGTGGGGCCGGATGGTCTGGTAGCTGCGCAGGAAGCGCAGCTGCGGGTCGAGCCGGGAGATCAGCGCCTGGGTTGAGCGCTCGTAGACTGCCCGGCAGACGACTCTTGTATCCAGGCCGAGGCGTCCGCAGGCTTCCAGCGTGTCGCAGGGGTTGGCCGACGCCCAGACGATCTCGGTGGGGCTTTCTGATAATACCGGGACTTCATCCTCGGCCAGACCCATATAGTCGAAAAACAACATCTCGAAGGCGTCGCACGGCGACGGAGGGCGATTCGTGTCCCAGCGCCCCGCATACTGCTCGGCGTGCTGCTCGAACCAGTCGAGCCGCTTGGCGGTTACCTCGGCCTCGATGGCTCGATAGTTTTTACTCCCCAGCCGCTCGACCTGGGCCTGTATCCTGCGCTCGAACTCATCCACAGCCGTTACAGCGTGTCACGGGCGATCTTCTCATAGCGTCCCCAGGCGGCCTGAGCCAATTCGCGCGAGCGGGCGGTGATCGCGGCCTCATCGAGCGTCAGCAGATCACGGTCGCGCATCAGCACACGCCCGGCGCAGATCGTGGTCGTGACCATCGACGCCTCGAAGCCGAACAGGATGTGCCAGGGCAGGTTGCCCACTGTAAGTGGCGTGGTGGGGTGGTAGTCAACCAGGATGATGTCCGCCGCCGTGCCCGCCAGCAGCAGGCCGGGGGGCGAATCGGGGAAGAAGGTGCTGGCGAGCGCCGCGTTGTTGTGGATCGCCATCTGGACGATGTCCATCCCGTTCGCCCGGCGCGGGTCGCGGTGGGCGACCTTGTGCAGCAGGTAGGCGGTCTTCCACTCGGCCCACATGTTGTTGCTGAAGCCGTCGTTACCCAGGCAGACCGGGATTCCCAGGCGCAGCATCCCCTCGATGTCTGCCGCCCCGACGGCGTTGTTCATGTTCGAGCGCGGCTGGTGGGTGACCCACGCCCCTTTGTCCTGGATGATCGCCATCTCGCGCGGGTCGACGTGCACGCAGTGGGCGAGAATGGTGCGCCTGTTGAGCATGCCCGCTTCACACAGCCGGTCGATGACCCGCTTCCCGGATTTCGCCAGGCTGTCGTATTCGTCCGCTTCGTGCTCGGCGACGTGGACGTGGAAGCCGGTCTGCAATCCCTCGGCGGCTTCCACGCAGGCGGCCAGGGTCTCGTCGGTCAGGGTGAGGGAGGCGTGCAGGCCGAAGGTGGCGGCGACGTTGGGGCGGCTCTCGGCGGCATTGAGGAAGCGTACGTTCTCCTCGATGCTGGCCTGGGCGCTGTCCAGGCCATAGCGGTTGGTTACCTCGTAGCACAGCACGGCGCGCAGCCCGGCCTCGTCCACGGCGTCGGCGATCACGTCGAGCGACCCGGCCAGTGCGGCGGGGCTGGCGTGGTGGTCGATCAGCGTCGTCGTGCCGTGCTTGATCGCGTCCACCAGGCAGACCAGCGCGCTGTAGCGCACGTCTTCTTCGGTCAGCGCCTGGTCGAGCGGCCACCACAGCCGCTCCAGGATTTCCGGGAAATCTTTGGGGGCCGGGCCGGGGATCGCCATGCCGCGCGCGAACGCGCCGTAAAAGTGGGTGTGGGCGCAGATGTTGCCGGGCATGATCAGCTGCCCGCGCGCGTCGAGGCGCTTTGCGAGCTGGTAGCGCTCGGCCAGCACCGACGCCGGGCCAACCTCGACCACCCGCCCCTCTTCCACGTAGACCGCGCCGTTCTCGATCAGCTCGGCATCCGCCTCCCAGGTGACGGCGGTGCCGTTCGTGATCAGGAGTGAGTCTGCCATTTGATCCTCCCTTGAGTAGCGTTTCGGCAGGCCAGCAGTTTGACCTGTCGCGGATAGAGTTTGTGCCGCTTGCCTGGCCCTGGCTAAATAGGCAGGTCGACCATCAGCGGCCCGCCCCGCTGCTCGATGGCCGATTGGATCGCGGCCAGGTCGCGTGTCTCGTCGTGGGCCAGGGTCAGGGCGTTTGCCGGGCGCTCGTCCCGC
>JARRJX010000339.1:0-3706 GCA_037388645.1 Chloroflexota bacterium | reverse complement strand
CGGGCCACTGGACGACCACCTGGGCGTCGTCCAGGCTGGGCGAGGCCCGCACCCGCTCCTCGACCTTCAGCGGGTCGACCCACAGCACGTGATACCCGGCGATCCCGGCGGCGGTGAAGATCTCCTCAGCCGGGACGAACTGCACGCCGCCGATCTCGGCCCGCAGCACGTAAAAAGCCGGGTTGGTGAAGATGACTATCCCGGCGATGATGATTGCCAGCGCGATCCCCCCGCTGACCAGCCGCCAGCGGGCACCGGTTCGCCGAGCCCGGCGCTCTCTGGGGCGGCGTTTGCCATCGCGGCGCTCGTCACCCCGGCGGGGACGCCTGCCCCGACGCCGGTCAGTGGCGTGGGCGGCGGGGCGTCTGTCCTGGCTGCGGCGGGGAGTCTCGATCCGGTCAACCATCGCTGCGGCCCGGCTTACTCAGGCGAATAGCTGGTCTTGTTGCGCCCCTTATCGGCGTGGCGCGCCAGGCCCAGCTCGATCAGGCGGTCGACCAGCTCGGCAAACGGGACGCCGCTCGCCTCCCACAGCTTGGGGTACATGCTGATCGAGGTGAAGCCGGGGATGGTGTTGACCTCGTTCAGCCACAATTCATTGGTGTGTTTGTCCAGCAAAAAATCGACCCGCGCCAGCCCGGCGCAGTCAATCGCCTGATACGCCTGAACGGCGACCTTCTGCACCTGCCTGACCATCGCCTTGTCCAGCGGGGCGGGGATGAGGAGCTGCGCGTCGTCGTTGATGTACTTGTCGGTGTACGAATAGAACGTGTCGCCCGGCACGACCTCGCCGGGCAGGGAGGCGATTGGCTCCTCGTTGCCCAGCACGCTGACCTCGATCTCGCGGCCCGCGATCCCCTGCTCGACCAGCAGCCGCCGGTCGTAGCGTGCCGCCTCGCTCAGGCCATCGGCCAGCCCCGCCGCCTCCGCCACCCGGACGACGCCCACGCTGCTGCCCAGGTTGGCGGGCTTGACGAACACCGGGTAGCGGAAGTGCTCGTTGATGTCGTCCAGCACGGCCTCCGGCTCCGCCTCCCACTTAGAGCGCAGCACGAGCCGGTAAGGCAGCGTCGGGATGCCATGGGAGATCATCACCGCCTTGAAGATCGCCTTGTCCATGCCGACCGCCGAGCCGACCACCCCCGCGCCCACGTAGGGGATATCAGCTAATTCGAGCAGGCCCTGCACCGTGCCGTCCTCGCCATAGGGGCCGTGCAGCACGGGGAAGACCACGTCGACCTCGGCGATGGGGCGCATGCTCTGCACGTCCTGGCCGTCGAGCGGCTCGATGGCCCGCAGGGTCGGGTCGCCCGGCTCGCTCAGGAAGGCCGCCGGGACGCTGCCCTCATCCCCCGACGCGAGCGCCTGCCAGGGGTCGCCCCCGGCGATCCAGCGCCCCTCTTTGGTGATGCCGATGGGCAGCACGTCGTATTTGTCCGGGTCGAGCGCGTCCATGATCGAGCGGGCCGAGCGCAGCGAGACCTCGTGCTCGCCGCTGCGCCCGCCAAAGATCACGCCGACCCGTATCTTCTTCTTAGCACACACGATTTACCACCTTACGTTTGTTGATTGCGTTCTGGATTTGTGTCGCGCCGGGCCGTAGGGGCGAGATATATCTCGCCCCTACCGAACCCCGCAAATATCGGCCCTGGCTTACAGCCCCACTCACCCCATCTTCACCCGGTCACGACCGTTCGCCAGCGCGGCCAGGTCGTCGGGCGTGAGGCCCGCCAGCGACTCGACGATCCGGTCGGCGGCCTGGAGCGACTCGGCGGGGTGGGTGGTCAAGAGCGCCAGGCAGGCCATGCCCGCCGACCGCGCGGCCTGCACCCCGGCGGTCGAATCCTCGATCACCACGCACGCGCCGGGGGCGGCCCCCAGCCGCTCCGCCGCCTTGAGAAAGATGTCCGGGGCGGGCTTGCCACGGGCCACGTCGTCGACGCACACGTACGACCCGAACCAGCGGTCGAAGCCGAACACGTCCATCATCGCCAGCACGTTCTCGCGCGGGGCGGAGGTGGCGACGATCTGCTTCCAGCCGCGCTCGTGCAGCCGCTCGACCATCTCCATCGACGCCTGGATCGGGTGGACGTGCTGGCGCATCCCCTCGCGGTAGGCGGCTTCCTTGCGCCCGGCCAGGCGGGCAAGCTCCTGGGGGGAGGGGTCTCTGCCGATGAACTGCGCCAGCGTGTTGAAGTTGTCCGTGCCGAAGGTGGCGTCGAACTCGCTCCGGGTGAGGGAGAGGCCCAGCTCCTCGCCAAGGGCGTCGCGCCAGGTATAATAGTGGAGGTCGCCTGAGTCGATCAGGACGCCATCCATATCCCATATGACTGCCGGTGGGTTTTTCACGTTGGACATGCGACACAGTTTAACCTAGCCCATGGGAGAGAGCGAATAATGAGAAGCCAGTTATCACGGCGGGCGTTTTTACGGTCTGCGGGGCTGTTCGGAAGCGGCCTGCTGTGGAATCCGCACTTCTGCTATCAAGACCCCCCCACGCCGGAAGGCGAGGCCGCGCCCGCCCCGGTCGACCACTGGGACGGGTCGCCGCTGGGCCGGGTGCTGCTCGACTGGATGACCGTCTACGCCGAGCCAAGCTGGCGGGCGGTCTCG
The DNA here is from genome assembly GCA_037388645.1 of Chloroflexota bacterium. GTDB lineage: Bacteria > Chloroflexota > Anaerolineae > Aggregatilineales > UBA3940 > JARRJX01. Next base: position 1,093 of record JARRJX010000339.1, on the reverse strand, counting down.
GTGGGCGGCCTGAGCTACGACACTATAGTGGGCGTGCACAACGCCATCCCCGGCGAGGGGCTGTATCACACCAACAACACCTGGCTGGAAGTCGACGGGGGCTACATCTACTCGTCGTGGGTGCAGCCGATCAACAACATCCCCACCAACCCGGCGCTGGAGATCGGCGAGGGCGGGGCCTGGGGCACGGTGACCGTGCCCTCCGCCGAGGTGCGCAACACGCCCGACCCGGAGGCCCCGGTCTGGACGCGGATGCCCTACAGCACCGTGCACCGGGTGATGGGGCTGGAGAACGGCCTGTACCGGATCGACGAGAGCTACGGGTTCAACTATTACATGAAACCCGGCGACGTGCGCATCATCGCGCCGGAGGAAGTCAGCCCGCTCTCGCCCCAGGTGCCGCCGGAGCTGAAGCGGATCGAGGTCAGCATCCGCGACCAGCGCCTGCGGGCCTTCGAGGGCGAGCAGGAGGTGTACTCGGTGCCGGTCTCGACCGGCATGCCGGGCACGCCCACCCCGGTCAGCGACTTCACCGTGCTGCGCAAGCGGCCCGGCCACCGCATGGCGGGCGGATTGGGGCCGGGGGCGTACAACCTGCCCGGTATCCCCTACGTGTGTTATATCAACTCGAACTGGGTGGCCCTGCACGGCTGCTACTGGCACAACGACTACGGGCGGATGCACAGCAACGGCTGCATCAACATGCACCCGATGACCGCCCAGTGGGTGTTCCGCTGGACGACGCCCTATCCCAACTACTACGCCTTCGAGACCGTGCCCAACGCCGAGGAGGGCCAGCCCGGCACGCTGGTGCGTGTGACCGTTTGAGCGGGCGCAGGTGGGGCGCGTAAAAAGGTGTTGACAGCCGAACCGCTTGCGTTACAATAATGGGCGAGCCGCCGAGATAGCTCAGTTGGTAGAGCACATCACTGAAAATGATGGGGTCCCCAGTTCAAGTCTGGGTCTCGGCATCAGAGAGGAAGGCCGCCATGCAGTTGGCGGCTTTTTGATTCATAGTCAGTGATAGGAGTGCAGGCGATGCAATATGGCGCAGTTTTCCCCCAGACCGAGTTTGGAACCGACCCGGCAGCGG
>JARRJX010000338.1:0-3716 GCA_037388645.1 Chloroflexota bacterium | reverse complement strand
CTTCGGCCTGAGCAGCACCGTCTCCGGCGTGGGCTATAACGTCGCCCAGGCGCTGGTCACCCTCGGCGAGGCGGTCGACTTCCTCTCCCTGATCGGGCGTGACAGCGCCGAGCAGCAGGTGCGGGCGGCGCTCGCCCAGGATGGAATCCCCGGCGACTACGTGATCGCCGCTCTGGAACAGACTCCCCAGTCGGTCATCCGCTACGACCCTACCGGCAGGCGGATGATCAACGTCGACCTGAAGGACGTCCAGGGGCGGCCCTACCCGCCGGAGCGCTTCGAGACAGCCCTCGACACCTGCTCGCTGGCCGTGCTATGCAACATTAACTTCTCCCGACCCTACCTGCGCCGGGCGAAGGCGCTGGGCAAGCCGATCGCCACCGATGTGCACACCATCGCCGACCTGGAGGACGCCTACAACCGCGACTACATGCAGGCCGCCGACATCCTGTTCATGAGTGACGAGGCGCTACCTTGCTCGCCGGAGGAGTGGATTCGAAGAATCAACGCGCGCTACGGCCCGCAGATCGCCGTCGTCGGGCTGGGCGCGCAGGGGGTGCTGCTCTCGGTGCGGCGCGATAACTTCCTGGAGCGGATTCCGGCAGTCATCACCCGCCCGGTCGTGAACACCATCGGCGCGGGCGACGCGCTCTTCTCGGCCTTCGTCTACAGCTACCTGCGCACCCGCGACCCCTACCAGGCGATCCGCAAGGCGGTGGTTTTCGCCTCGTATAAGATCGGGGAGAAAGGCGCGGCGCAGGGCTTCCTCAGCGGCCCCGCTCTCGACGATCTGGCCGCCAGCCTGCTGTAAGCGATCTGCCCCAAAGCCCCTCACGAAGGTGACTCGCCCGCCCTCGCGCGCTACACTACACAGAGCGTATCTTTGTAGCCGCAGCCGAGGGAACCCACATGGCCGGAACCCAACACCCCCACCAGGGGCAGCTACTGCTTGCCCAGGGCGCGCCGCTTGATCGGGCCCGCGCAGCGCTGATCATGCTCCACGGGCGCGGCGCGTCCGCCCAGGACATCCTGGCGCTCGTCCCGGAGCTGGATCGGCCCGCCTTCGCCTATCTCGCCCCCCAGGCGGCCTCCAATGCCTGGTACCCCAACAGCTTCCTTGCCCCCCTGGAAAGCAACCAGCCCTATCTCGATTCGGCGCTGAGGCGGGTGGGTGAAGTGCTGGCCCAGGTCGCCGGGGCGGGCATCCCGCCGGAGCGCACCATGCTGCTCGGCTTCTCGCAGGGGGCCTGCCTCGCCATCGAGTACGTCGCCCGCCACGCGCGGCGCTACGGCGGCGTGGCCGGGTTGAGCGGCGGCCTGATCGGCCCCGACGGCACCCCGCGAGACTACGCCGGGTCGCTCGACGGCACGCCGGTATTCCTGGGGTGCAGCGACGTGGATTTCCACATCCCCAAAGCGCGCGTCCAGCACACCACCCAGGTGCTGCGCGGCTTGGGCGCGCAGGTCACCGAGCGGCTCTATCCCCACATGGGCCACACCGTCAACCAGGACGAGCTTGACTTCGTCCGGGGCATGGTGGCCGCCCTGGCCGGGTGAGCGGCGCTGCGCCCGCGCATCGCCCGCAGAAAGGTGTTCGTTCGATGGAGCCTGTGATCCGGCTCGCCGGGCCGCACGACGCGGCCCAGGTTCAGGCCATTTACGCGCCGGTCGTCCGCGACACGCCGATCTCGTTCGAGCTGGAGGTGCCCACCGTCGCCGAGATGCGCGCCCGGATCGAGAAGACGCTGCCCGATTATCCCTGGCTGGTGCTTGATCTGGATGGCCGGGTCGCCGGTTACGCCTATGCCAGCACGCACCGCGTCCGCCCGGCCTACCGGTGGTCGGTCGACGTCTCGGTCTACGTCCACCCCACCCACCGGCGCTGTGGGGTCGGCAGGGGGCTGTATACCGCGCTGATCGCCCTGCTGAGGGCGCAGGGCTTTTTCAACGCCTACGCCGGGATCGCATTACCCAACCCCGGCAGCGTCGCCCTTCACGAATCGGTAGGCTTCCAGCCGCTCGGCGTCTACCGCGAGGTGGGCTATAAGCTCGGTGCCTGGCACGACGTGGGCTGGTGGGCGCTGTCCATCCAGCCGCACCACGATAACCCCGCTCCGCCGGGGCCGATTCAGCCCATTGTCGGATCAGAGACGTGGGACGCCGCGCTGGCGGCTGGCCTGTCGCACCTCCAGCTCCAACATCCGTAAAAACAACCGCCCGTTGATGAGTGAGCGAGAGGAGTGCCTGTGGGGTCGCCCCCAAGTCACCCTTCTCCCCGGCAAAGCGATTCCCGGCATCTGAAAAATACTCTCTAATAAGCCACCCGCGCGCCGGACGCTGAAGATCGATCGCGCCTGGCGTTAACCAGATGGTCTGATCCGCCTTTCCGCCTCCCGGTTTCCACCTCGATCTATCCCCTTTTCGCGCTCTGTCCGGTTCCCGCCCGATTCCTGTCCGAAGCGCCCTCTGCCCGCCGCGCCCCCTCCCTCAGACTGGGGATATCCGAACCCGCTGGTCGGGTTCGCCGCCAGCCTGAAGGAGACCCAACCATGACCAGCGATCCCGGCGGCAGCGGCGCGGGCGGCGGCGGCGCCGTCTGACGCCCCCAGACGAAAGGAGCGGCTCCTGGTGGACGCTCCTTTCGTGTTGCTTATGGGGAACGCAAAGAGAATTCGCTCCTGTAAGAGCGAGATATTGAGCCTGAACGAAATTATAGGACAATCTCACACATAAAGGCTGTCCGCCTACGAGGGGCTGGCATTGATGCCCACTTTAGTTGCTCAGTTGCAAAGTACCGCACTAAGAGGGAAATCCATTCGAACGCGACCGATTGGGCTTGTAGATATTGGCGATTAACGAAATAGTGAGGCAACTCCTGACGAGATCGTCTGATGTCAACACCGTCTACTCCGGTGGAAAGCAGCCCACTTTAGCGGGCATTTTACTTCGTAGCCCGATGATTTATCGTCGGGCGGCGTTGGCGTTGGCGGCTGATCGACCGCTAGACGGATTGATCAATATTGCCTCATTAAAATCTGAGTGCCCAATATCTCGCCTCCGCCCAATCATCCGAGTTTGAAGGGATTCCGCCCTTATCAGGGCTGGCCGAAAAAGCTGAAGGTCGCCCAATAATACGGCTCCAGCCCCGCCCGGAACGCGCCCCGCTGGGCCTCGGTCAGCGCGGCCAGCGGGCGCATCCCCGCCCCCAGGTGGGTGTAGAAGGTCCGCATGAACTCGGCGGTCTCTTCGTCGTTGACCAGCCACAGGCTCACCACGACCGCCCTCGCTCCCGCCCCCAGGAACGACTCCAGCAGCCCGGCCACCTCGTCCCCATAGTACCAGCGCCCCATCCCGGTCTGGCAGGCGGAGAGCGTGACCAGCCCGGCCTTGAGCCGCCAGCCCTGGATCTCCTCCAGGTGCACGACCTCCGTCCCCAGCAGCAGCCCGGAGAACGCCCCTGTCTCCGGGTCGGCGCTGGCGTGGGTGGCGATGTGCAGCCAGCCGTACCGGCTGAACGGGCGCTCGCCCTCCTCCTGCAGGACGGCCTCCCAGGCTGAGGGGGTGGGCTGTAGGAGCTTCAGGCCGCCGGACTTTAGACCGCCGTGCTGCGCCGCCAGGATCGCCTGCGCCTCGCCCACCACGTGAGGCAGCGGCGGGTACTCAGGCCGGGCGAACGTCGACTGTGCCAGCACCAGCCCCGGCCCGGCCAGCTCCGT
>JARRJX010000337.1:0-3724 GCA_037388645.1 Chloroflexota bacterium | reverse complement strand
GCCGCCGTGTATTCACTGGTCGGCAGCCACCCGCACCACCACCTGGTCTGCCTGAACTGCGACGGGATCATCGACGCGCCGGACGACCTGTTCGACGCCCTACGCGAACGCCTGCTGCGGGACTATCATTTCCGGGCGCGCATCGACCACTTCGCCATCTTCGGCGTGTGCGAGGGCTGCCAGGACGAGGATTCCGAATAACTATCGCGCGGCCATACGCCACTTTGAATTCGGCCAACCACTGTAGATGCAAGAGAGGATCAGACTATGACGATCATCCCGGAAGAGAAAAAGGCCGTCAGCCCGATGACGGTCGGTGAGTCCAAGCTCGAAGTGACCCCCCGCCCGGCGCTGTGGGCGGACGTGCCGGACGAGAAGTGGAACGACTGGCGCTGGCAGATGAGCCACCGGCTCAACTCGATGGAGGAGCTTGAGCAGGTAATCAACCTGACCGACGATGAGCGCGAGGGGCTGAGCGCCGAGGGGCTGTTCCGGGTGGACATCACGCCCTACTTCGCCTGCCTGCTGGAGCCGGACGACCCGAACGGCCCGGTTCGATTGCAGGTGATCCCCAAGGGGAGCGAGAAGGCGGCCTTCGACTCGATGATGGCCGACTCGCTGGCGGAGGACGAGCACTCGCCCGTGCCGGGGCTGGTGCACCGCTACCCCGACCGGGTGCTGATGCTGGTGACCACCCAGTGCGCCAGCTACTGCCGCTACTGCACGCGCTCACGCGTGGTGGGCGACTCCGGGGCGACCTTCAGCCGGGCCGACCACGAGGCCCAGCTCGACTACATCCGCCGCACGCCGCAGGTGCGCGACGTGCTGCTCTCCGGCGGCGACCCGCTCACCCTGCCGCCCCGCATCCTGGAAGACCTGCTGCGCCAGCTTCGGGACATCCCGCACGTCGAGATCGTGCGGCTTGGCTCGCGGGTGCCGATCTTCCTGCCCCAGCGCATCACGGACGAGCTGGTCGAGATGCTGCGGCAGTTCCACCCGCTGTGGATCAACATCCACGTCAACCACGCGAGGGAGATCACGCCCGAACTGAGCCAGGCACTCGCCAAGCTGGCCGACGCCGGAATCCCGCTGGGGAACCAGTCGGTGCTGCTGCGCGGGCACACCTCCGGCTACGCCGTGCCGGTCTACATCATCGACGCGCCGGGTGGCGGCGGGAAGGTGCCGGTCGGGCCGAACTACGTGCTCAGCCAGTCGCCGGGCAAGGTGATCCTGCGCAACTACGAGGGCTTCATCACCACCTACGCCGAGCCGGACGAGGCCTACGAGCGCGGGGAGCTTTACCTGGAGAACGAGGGGCGCGAGGAAGGCACCCAGAAGGGCGTGGCGTCGCTCAACTCCGGCGAGCGGATGACGATCAAGCCGGAGGGGTTCGACGACCTTCACCGGCGCGGTCGGGAGGGCGAGGCCGAGAAGCGGGGCGAGCGCAACTTCCAGGACGATTACAGCTAGAGACTGATCCCTACGATAGAAAAACCGGCGCTTCTTTGATCGAGAGGAGCGCCGGTTTTCGGTTTGATTCTCGCTCGCTAGCGCAGGCGGCCCCAGGCGCGCCCGCGGCGCTCCTCGACCTGACTCGCCGTCGGCTGATCCTGCCCCCGCGCGAAGAGAATCCGCACGCCCCGCAGCGCCAGCCAGGCCGCCAGGGCAGCCATCACCAGGCCATCGGCCAGCAGCCCGGCGAAGAGCAGCTTGGCGCGGGCGATGGGGAGCGGCTCGCTGGCCGCCTTCGCCAGGTCGTCCATCAAGACCACATGACGCACGCTGCCGCCGAGCAGCGCATCCAGGCTGCCGACTAGCGCGGGCAGCCCGACCACGTTGGGAAGGCGGTCGGAGAGCCTCGCCAGCGCGGAAGGCCGGTAGGAGTCGATCAGCGGGTCGTAGCGCGGGGACAGCGCGACGACCGCCATCGTCGAGTGGTAGAGCGCAAACAGGCCATCGGGCGGCGTGTGGGCGTTCGGCCCGACGACCGGCTCCAGGCGACCGGACTGGCCGCTCAGCACCAGCGCCCGGATTTCGAGCAGGGAGGCGGGCTGGCCGTCGAGCAGCAGGTAGGCGTTGTTCATCGGATCGACAAACACCCACTTGCCCCACTCCGCCGCCCAGACTTCGTTCACGACGTGCCCCTCGCCCGACGCGCCATCGGTGCCCATCAGGAACCAGGTGCGTATCTCGGTCAGGCCCACGCTGGCCGCGCTCGCCGCGAACAGGGTGGCGAAGTTGCCGCACTGGGCGGGCGTGCCGCTCAACATCGCTTCACGCACTGTAATCGGGTCGCCCTGGATGGGCCGCCCCGCCTCCTGGGTGGTAGCCCCCTGGCGCACCCAGTTCATCACCACCAGCGCCCGCTCGAAAGAGCTGGCTTTTGCATCGACCTCCGGGCCAAGCGCCGCGCGGAAATAATCCCCTTCCGGCACGGTCGGGTCGTCCATGCGGAACCAGCGCGGCGCATCCGCCGGGGCCCAGTCGAAGGCCGCCGCCGAGTCGACGATCCGCCAGGGCACGTAGGTCCTGGCCCCCGGAGTCCGGGCGAACAGGACACCCAGGAGCACCTCCAGCCCGACAGCCAGCAGCAGGGCCAGCGCGAGGGGGCGGAGCTTCTTCATCCTGTGGGGTTGGGCGGCATTCTTCGACGATGGCATCAGGAGTCCTCAGACGGATCAAACGTGGGCGGAGTATAGCCAATCCCCCGCTGCCCGAACAACCAGCGGAATTGACACGCCGGAACTCCGCCGCTACAATCGCAGCCTGGCAGCGCCTAACACTTTGCGGAGAGTCTTTTTGGAGAAAGACAGCACGATTCTGACGATCGGCATCGTCGCCTTACTGCTCATCACCTGCTGCGCGGCACTGGCGGTCGTGATGGCCGCCCTGCTCGTCTTTGGAATCTCACTCCCCATCACCCCATAAACAGCGAGTGGACACCCTGCCATGTCTCAACCCCTTCCCTTCCACCCGGACGATATCGACGCCGTTCTGTTCGACCTGGACGGCACGCTGATCGACTCCGACGACGAGGAGGTAGACCGCTGGGCGCACCGCATCGCCCGGCTCTACAACGCCCCACCCAAAGCCACGCGCGCCGCCCGCAAGCTGGTGATGGCGCTCGAATCGCCGGTCAACGCGCTGTTCACCGCCCTCGACCTGGTGGGGCTGGACACGCCGGTCGTGCGGCTGATGATCACCCTGCAAGGGACGAAATCAACCGAACACCTGCCGCCCGTCGACGGCGCGGCCCACCTGATCGACCAGCTGGCCGCCCGCTACAAGCTGGCGCTGGTCAGCACGCGCACGGTCGAGGAGGGGCAGGCGTTCCTGGCGAGCATCAAGCGCCTGGACCGGTTCGGCGCGTTCGCCGGGCGGGACACCACCTGGCGGATCAAGCCGCACCCCCAGCCGGTGCGCTACGCGGCCCGCCAACTGGGAGTCGACCCGGCGCGCTGCCTGATGGTGGGCGACACCACGGTGGACATCAAGGCCGGACGGCGGGCGGGGGCGTGGACGTGCGGGGTGCTGTGCGGCTACGGGCAGCGCCGCGAATTGACCCGCGCGGGCGCACACCTGATCCTCGACCACACCGCACAGCTTGCCGACTGGCTGGGATAAAGACCTATCCGCAAATTCGCCCCGATGGGACATCAGCGCTCATTCCGGATAGGTATGTAGAAGTCCGGTTGACCCCAATCCAGGACAGGCTATGCCCGCG
>JARRJX010000336.1:0-3725 GCA_037388645.1 Chloroflexota bacterium | reverse complement strand
TACTATGTACAAAACCAAACGCCTGGCCCTGGTTCTTACGCCGGCAGAAAAGACCGCCGTGGTCGAGATGGCCGAAGCCGAGGGCGGCCTTTCTCAAGCAGCCCTTGTGCGCCGGCTCATCCGCAACGCCGCCCAGGAACTCGGCATCTGGCCGCCCGACCAGCAGCGCATCGCTAGCCAGTTGGCACCGGAGGTGCAGCATGGCTGAGCACCCGTTTGCAACGACCCGCACCGAAATGGACCCTGACGAGCGAAAGCGCCGGCTGAGCCGGGTCTATACCATCCTGCTCGGCCCTGCCTTCCAGATAGAAGCTCCTTGCCCGGACACTCACGCAACCGACTCAGCCACTTGATGGAGCTGGGACCGTTGCTGTGGCAGAATGTAGATAGGAATCGATTCGCTAGAGTGGCACTAGACCCAGGCTGATCTCGATCGCCCGATCCACCTGGTGCATCGTTCGGGTAGAGAGTTGGCCCCAATACCGTCCCACGTGGCGCTTGTCTATCGTCCGGATTTGGTTGAGGAGCACCAGCGAATTATGGTGCAGGCCGCCTTCCGGCGCTTTCACTTCGACCTGCACGTCATAGCGGGCGCTTTCTCCAGAGGTGATAGCCGCCACGATCAGAACTGGACTGTACTGATTACCGATATCGTTCTGGATGATGAGTGCAGGTCGGGCTTTGCCCTGTTCCGAGCCTACAACGGGCTCAAGATCTACTGTCCAAATCTCCCCTCGACGGAAGCTCTGCCGCGTCATTCCCCGTCCTCCATCGAGTCGCTAGTTTCTTCCTCCCACACTTCTTCCTCCGCGTTACGCCACTCCTCAGCCAGTGCCTGGTCTTGCTCGGCACTGGCCTGATAGCCTGCGATCAGTCTCTCACGGAGGGCAAATCGCCGTTGCTCCTGGATGTAGTAAGTCACGGCTTCAGCAATGAACTTGCTATAGCCGCGGGGCTCTGCCTCTTCACGAACCGCATCCATGACATCGGACGGTAGCGTCAGCGTGACCTTCTCCTTCTGAGACATATCACACCTCCTATTATATTCCCGGTTACATGTATAGATTATACAGCCAACTTGCTGTATTGTCAAGTCCAGAGAAATCACGATCACAAAAGGGGGAGCCGGGGCGCGTACGCCCCGGCTCCGAATATCCGTTTCCCAGATCACGTCTTCCGGCCTACTCTTCCAGCCGCGCGTACTCCTCCTCGATCACCCCCTCATCCAGCTTCTTGAACAACGGCGCCGGCGGACGCAGCGCCTGCCCCGCCGGCAGCGCACTCGGCGTCCAGGTCCCGATGGCGCCGTTGTGGTCGTAGGTCAGTGCCCGGTGCGAGCGCGTCTCTTCCTCGTACTCAACCACCTGCTGTGTGCCGAACAACTGCCCGTCGTAGCTCAGGTACTCGTGGAGTTGCTGGGCCGTGTGGGGCAGGATCGGCGCCAGGATCGTCTTCAGGTTGTCGATGGCCCGCAGGATGACGTACACGCTCGTCGCCGCCGCCTGGCGATCCTCCTTGATCTGGAACCAGGGCGCCTTGCGGTCCAGGTAACCGTTGGCCTCGCGGGCCAGGGCCAGACACTCGCCCAACGCCGCCCGAAACTTGCAGGCAGCATACAGCGCGCCCACCGTCTCGAACCCGGCCTCCACCTTCGCCAGCAACGCCCTGTCCTCCTCGTCGAGTTCGCCCGGCTCCGGCACCTTCCCGTCGAACCGCTTGTAGGCGAACGACAGCATCCGGACCCGAGTACCCTTCGGGCGTTGGCCAGATTGCCCCAGGTGGCGACCAGCTCGTTGTTGTTGCGCTCGACGAAATCCTCCCACGAGAACTCGGTGTCCCGCGTCTCCGGCGCCGTCGCCGTCAGGTAGAAGCGCAGCGCATCGGGGTCGTAGCGTGTCAAAAAGTCGGGCACCTCCACGAAACGGCCCTGGCTCTTGCTCAGCTTCGCCCCCTTAAAGTTGAGGTATTCATTGGCAAAAGGGTAAAATATCTCTGGTTCTAACAGCGCAGTTCGGCATCCCCCAGGCCAGAAGAGGACAAAAAGGGGCGTAATTCAATAGGAGGGGTGCAAGCACCACCTCAACAGATCCTCCAGCGTTTGCGATCTTGAGGGTCCTGAGCTATAATGGTGTCATTCGATGAAAGGATCATAAAATGGACCAAGTCAGTACGGTGGACTGGGAAATTGATCAATTGGTCAAGGCACGTCTCTTTCCTGACCAACAGGCTGTCGTTCGCAGTGCCATGCGTGCCCTGTTCCAGGTTCAGCCCGGAGTTAGACAACAGATGATTGTGAGCGCCTACACCGCTGGCGACATCAGTCTGGGCAAGGCGGCCGAGTTGATGGGCGTCTCGCACGAGGAGATGAAGGATATCCTCGTGGAGAATGGCGTCGAGGTTCATCTAGGGCCACGAACCGTAGAAGAAGTGCTGCAAGACGCGGCCAATGCCTGAGTACATCTTTGACACGACTGTGCTGTCGAATCTGGCAGTGGTGGGGCGCTTGGAATTGCTCGAAAAGCGTTATCGCCAAGTTGCTCTCACAACCGTTGAGGTCAGCGATGAACTGCGCAGGGGCCTTCAGGCAGGATATGAGTACCTGGAGAATGTGCTGCGGCAGATTCAGAGTATCAACCCCGACGGCTGGCTGCGCATTGTAACCCCTGAATCCGCGGCTGAACACCAGCTCCGTGGCGAATTCGACCTCCTACTGGACCCCGGGGAGGCTTCCTGTTTAGCCCTGGCCATCTCGCGAGGATTGATCCTCGTCACGGACGATCTGGCGGCACGCCAACTGGCTCAAGAGAGGAATGTGCTACTGACAGGAACTGTAGGCATCCTGCTCGCGTTGGTGCGCGATGGCTTGCTCTCTCTCGCCGAGGCTAATGAGATATTGGCCCTGATGATTGAACGGCGTTACCGTTCCCCAGTGGACCGCCTCGACGAGTTGGTATGATGAGTGAAACAAGATCGACGTAAAAAGAGCCGAGGAGCATACCCCGGCTCTTTTTAGTTGCGCTTACCTAGCCCTCCAACCGCGCGTACTCCTCCTCGATCACCCCCTCATCCAGCTTCTTGAACAGCGGCGCCGGCTGGCGCAGCGCTTGGCCCGCCGGCAGGGCACTGGGCGCCCAGGTGCCGAGCGCGCCGGCGTGGTCGTACGTCAGCGCCCGGTGCGACCGCGTTTCTTCTTCGTACTCCACCACGTGTTGCGTCCCAAAGAGCTGCCCCTCATACCCCAGGTACTCGTGCAGCTTTTGCGCCGTGTGGGGCAGGATCGGCGCCAGCAGCGTCTTCAGATTGTCCACGGCACGCAGGATCACGTACACGCTCGTCGCCGCCGCCGCTTTGTCCTCCTTGATCTGGAACCACGGCGCCTTGCGGTCCAGGTACCCGTTCGCCTCCCGCGCCAGCGCCAGGCACTCGCCCAGCGCCGCCCGAAAGTGGCAGGCGTTGTACAGGCCGCCGATGCTCTCGAACCCGGCTTCCACCTTTTCCAGGAGCGCCCGATCCTCGTCGTCGAGCTCGCCCGGCTCGGGCACGCGGCCGTCAAAGCGCTTGTAGGCGAACGACAGCATGCGGTTGGCCAGGTTGCCCCACGTCGCCACCAGCTCGTTGTTGTTCCGCTCCACGAAATCCTCCCACGAGAACTCGGTGTCGCGCGTCTCGGGCGCGGTGGCGGTCAGGTAGAAGCGCAGCGCGTCGGGGTCGTACTTGCTCAGAAA
>JARRJX010000335.1:0-7098 GCA_037388645.1 Chloroflexota bacterium | reverse complement strand
GAAGCTTTTATCTTTCCAGCGACGACCCCCGAAGCGTCCATCTTCTCCATTGCCTTCGATACGTAAGGCATCATCAGGCATCATCAACCGTACTGCAATTGGATGAGTGCAAGGGGGAAAAACATGAGAGACATCTGGGCTGGTGTCTGGTGGGCCGATTAGCTGCGGGGCCTGGTGGCGATAGCGTTCGGGTTGGGCGCGCTCCTTTTCCCTGACCTGACCGTCCCCACGCTGGTTCTCTTCTATGCGCCTTACGTGCTGGCCGACGGGGCGATCCTGATCTTTCTGTCCCTTCGAGATCGCCCGGTGAACGACTGCTGCTGGGCCGGGCTGGCGAACGGCGCGCTCAGCCTGGTGGCGGGCGCTGCCGCGGTTTTCTGGCCGGGCGGGGCCGTCCTGCCGCTGCTGATCATCATCGCCGCCAGAGTCGGGATCGGCGGCGTGCTGGAGATCGTCACCGCCGTCCGGCTGCGGCAGGAGGTCCAGGACGAGTCGCTGCTCATCCTGAGCGGCGTGCTGTCGATCATCGTCGCCGTGCTGCTGCTCGCCAATCCGGGGACGCACGTCGTGGGGCTGGCGAGTGGGATCGGGGCGTATGCGATCCTGTTCGGGCTGATGCTCGGCCTCCTGGCCTTCAACCTGCGCGGCGAAAACAAGCAGATCGAGGAGGTGGCCGCTTAGCGCCTCTCCGTCTACGATTGCATAGCCAGGCACAACGAAAAAGAGCGGGGGTACATTCGTCCCTCGCTCTTTGTTGATCGACCGTTTGCAACGCGGCGAACGCCGGATGAGGCGTCACGAATCGGGGGTGGCCCCTTCGAGGTAGCGCCGTAACTCCTGGACGATCTCGTCGATCCGGTCGCCCAATCCTTTGGTCGCGGCCAGCTCGCGCAGGGTGCCCCAGTAAGGCTCGCCGCAGCGAATGCACACCACACCCCGCTCGGCCAGGAAGCCGACCGCCCCAGGATATTCATCCACTAAATCTTCGACGTGCAGGTCGGCGTTAATGTCCATGTCTGCTGCTCCGGTCTTGTAAGACGCTCTCGTGGGGGGCGCTAGCGCGTGGCGATCACCAACAGCCGGTGCGTGCCGCTGCGCGGCCAACAGGAGACCAGGGTGACACGCTGGTCGGAGGTGTTCTCCAACCACTCCGCGTTCTGGTGGCGCACGTCGAGCGGCTGGTCTTTCTCCTCCAGGTATTCGATCTCCGAGACGTAGTAGGAGAACACGCCGTACTCGCTCCACACCGCGACCTCGTCACCGTAGGTCAGCTCATCGAGGTTGCCGAACACCGCGCCGTACAGATTGTTGTGCCCGGTCAGCACGGTGTTGCCGCCGAACCCCGGCTGGGCCGAGGTGGTGTCCCAGGCGACCGAGTACGAGTTGGGCACCGGCAGGCGCATCACGCTCAGCCCATCGTCCTCCTCGACCGGACGGGGGGCGTAGGCGACGACCGGCGCTTCCAGGTTGAGCCGGGGGATCGAGAGCCAGTACGACACCTCGACCGTGTCGGGCAAGGCCCACTCCCCCGCCGGGTTGGCGGTGGGCGCGGCAGCCTGGACGGGCGCGCCGTCGCCTGCTTCCGTGGTTGGGGGAACGGTCGTGGTGTTCGGTTCGCCGGGAGTGGTGTTGGCGCTGAGCGCCGTCGGAGTGGCCGTCGTTTGCTGCTGTGCCGCTGCCTGCTGCGTGGCGGCGGCGAGGAACTCCTCCGGGGGGCCGCTGGCCGCCGACAGCTTGCCGGGCACGATCAGGACGCTGTAGGTGATCAGCGCCGTGGCGGCGACCAAAACAAGCAGACCCCCCATGGCGGTCAGGGGGTCTATCGTTCGTCGGGTGTGCTGTTGGTGGCTGCGCTGCCGTCGCCCCATCAGAAGGTCACTACGATAACCCTGCGCTGCGGCGCTGCCCGACCACGACCAGTGCCACGCCGATCACCAGCAGGCCCACCAGCCCGCCGATCAGCCATTCGGACGAGATCGCCGCGCCGGAGGCGGGCAGCACTTCGCCGTCACCGCCCGCGCTGGTCGGGTCTGGCTTGAGCGCGAATTCGAGGTTCGTCACCGTGTCGCCGGGGTTCGCCAGCACCACCTCTTCGGAGGTCTCTGAGGAGGCGGTGTAACCAGCCGGGACGAGGATCGACACGTTCCAGGTCGCCGGGTTCAGGTCGATGCTGAACGCCCCGTTGTTGGCGGTGTTGATCGTGGTGTTCCACCCGCCGGAGTCGAAGGTCACTTCGATGTCCTGAAGGCCCTCTTCGCCCTCCTCGCGGATGCCGTTGCCGTTGTCATCCTGAAAGACGATCCCGCCGATCTGTCCCTCATTCTGAGCAGCAGCCGGGGAGACTCCGAAGGCAAAAACGGCCAGCAAGACCAGCGCCATCGTGCCAAGTAATACCAGTCGAGATGTTTGTTTCTTCACTACAATCCCTCCAGGGCTGCTGCGCCTTTACGTGGTCTGGCGCTCGTTGTCGCCGCTGGCGAAAATCCTGCCAATGGCGCACGGTCGATTGTACCCATACCTGTTTTCCCCCGCAAAACAGAAACCGGGCGGCTTGCCCGTGCGTGGCCGAATCGTACGGGAATTGGCGGGCAGATCGGCCTCGCCGGGGCGGAGGCGGGCCAACCGTGGTCTTTGCCATCGAGCCGCCCTGGCGCTGGCCCAACCTGGTATATACTGGGTGTAGCGTTGGGTTTCTAAGAGCAGGAGGGCAGCGAAGATGTCTGATGAAAGGCAAGAGGTACTGGCGGTCAAGAATGCGCATCGAAGAGAGCTTATGGGCAGGCCGAACGTGGTCGGCGTGGGGGTGGGATACAAGGCCGTGCAGGGCGCGCCGACCGTCGAGCTGAGCATCGTGGCGCTCGTGCAGAAGAAAGTACCGGCAGCCGCGCTGACGCGGCTGGCGCTCGTCCCGGCGGCGGTCGACGGCGTGCCCACCGACGTCGTGCCGGTAGGCGCGCTGTGGGTGCAGCAGGGGCGCGCCGACCGCTGGCGGCCCGCCCCCGGCGGCGTCAGCCTGGGGCATTACCTGGTCTCCGCCGGGACGTTCGGGGTGGTCGTGCGGGACCAGGCCAGCGGCGACCGGCTGATCCTCTCCAACAACCACGTGCTGGCGAACAGCAACGACGCCTCACCCGGCGACCCGATCTTGCAACCGGGGGCGGTGGACGGGGGCAACATCAGCCAGGACACAATCGCCCGGCTGGAGCGATTCTGCCCGGTCAGCTATGCGAGCGAGCCGGGCACCTGTGGCACGGCCAATACTTACGCGCTGGTCGGGAACGCCCTGGCGCGGCTGGCCGGGTCGAAGCACCGCTTGCAGGTGCTCCAGGTCGACCCGGAGGCGGTCAACCTGGTCGACGCGGCGGTGGCGCGCCCGGACGACGACGGCGCGGTGCTGGACGAAATCCTGGAGATCGGCGAGGTGTCGGGCACGGTGTGCAATAGTCGAAAAAAGACATAGGAACAATTCTGGGGAGCGCATGGCTACAAATCATATGAAGGATTTTCGGTCAAGTGTAGACCGGAAATTTAGTTCTCTGACAGAATTGTGAGGAGAATACCGACCGATAGAGAATGGCAATCCATGCTTATTGAAAATAAATTGACCGTGTTAGGAGGCTGATTGGGGGAGCACGTCGGGCGCTCCCCTTTTTGGTTGGTTATCCCGCTGCCATCCTCATCGCCCGCCCCCGAAGTAACATCCCGGTCAGATAGGTTGAGGCGAAGATCAAAGCGAAAGGAATCCAGGTTCCGAGGGGGCTGGCGAACATCTCCAGGCTCCGGTTGATGACCAGCGCCACCAGGAAGAAATCTACCAGGATCACGAACCCCACGAAGATCGCGGCGGTCTGGAGCGGCGTCGTGTAGTTAAACCGTGTGAAGTACATCCACGAGACCAGCCCGAAGAATATCGGCGCGCCGACAGCGTGCACGATCTGGGCTGTGAGGAGCGGCCAGACGCTCAAACCGATCATCATAATCGCCCCGCAGAACAGCCACCCGACAAAAGCGTGCGCCAGGATTACCAATCCCTGCTTGAGTTTTGGTGTATCCATCCCGCCCCCTTTCCAGAGTGTGGATAAATATATCGACAAACGTCGATTGTTCTCATGATAGCAGAGTTTGGGAAGGTGTCAAACTGAATACAAGCGGGGGAATGTCAGCCGATCCGATACATGTTCGCCGATCCACTGACAACGTCCACTGATTGTCACATTCGGTTAGTGACATACTTCACTGGTAGTTGGTAAGGCGATCCATTAATGTAAGAGAGTAAAAAACCTGACTGTTCTTATCGTCTTTTAGTTGCCTGTCTCAGACTTCGGGAGAAGGCAGACTTCTCCCCACTACAACAAGGAAAGACCCTCATGCCGATTTTCACCCCAGGACGTCGTTGGCAGCCACCTTTCCGCCCGTTCAAGAAAGAGCCGCTCGGACAGCGGTTGCTGATCACCGTCGAAAAAGTAGTCAAAGGCCCGCTGTTTGGTTGCCGGATGTGCGGCAACTGTCTCCTGCAAGAAACCGCCTTCATCTGCCCGATGGAATGCCCCAAGGGCGCACGCAACGGCCCTTGCGGCGGCTCGACCGAACACTGTTACGTGGACGACACCCGGCCCTGTATGTGGTATCGGATTTACGACCGTGCCTTCAAGATGGGCCGCGAGGAGATGCTGCTTGAGGTGATGCCGCCCCTGGATTGGGACAAAGTGGGCGGCGAGACCTGGGGCGACGTGGTCAAGCAGGCCCGTGAAGTGGGCTTTGGCAGCGTGGTGGGCGGCATGCTCTCCCGCGATGCGGCAAAGCGCAGCCAGACCTGGGACTCGGTCTTCCAGCCGGTGCGGCAGCCGGTCTGGTGGGAGGGCGACCGTGAATACCACGCCCCCGCCTACGAAGAGCCGCTCTCCGAGCTGGAGAGACGCCTGCGCGCCGGGGAGTTTGTGGTGACCAGCGAGGTCGCCCCCCCGATGAGCACCGCTACCGGCAAGCTCAAGCGCAACATCGCGCACATCAAGCCCTACGTGGCGGCGGTCAACTTCACCGACAGCCCCTCGGCCACCCCGCGGATGTCCAGCCTGGCGTGCAGCAAGATCGCGCTGGAAGAGGGCGCGGAGCCGGTGCTGCAAATCGCCGCCCGCGACCGCACCCGGACGGGCTTGCAGGCCGACGTCATCGGCGCGAGCGCGCTGGGCGTGCGCAACGCGCTGTGCCTCTCCGGCGACCACGGACGCATGGGCCCGGCCCCGATGGGCCGCCTGGACATCGTCGACATCGACTCGGTCCAGATGTTGTGGATTTTACGCCGCATGCGCGACGAGGGCCGCTACCTCGATGGCCGCGCAATCAAGTTCCCGCCCCAGTTGTTCCTGGGCGCTGCCGCTGCCCCTTACGCCTCCCGGCCTGAGTTCCAGGCCATCCGCGAGCACAAGAAGGTCAACGCAGGCGCGCAGTTCTTCCAGACCAACCTGGTTTTCGACCCGGACGGCATGGAAGTGTGGCTTAACGAGCTTGCCAAGCGGAACGTCCTGGACAAGGTCTACATCCTGATCGGCATCACGCCGCTCAAGAACTTCCGCATGGCCGAGTACATGCACAACGAGGTGCCGGGCGTCTTCATCCCCGAACCCCTGCTGAAGCGCATGGAAGCCGCCGGGGACGGCGCTGAAGAAGAGGGCGTCGCCATCACGCTGGAGCTGATCGAGGCGATCCGCAAGCTGGAAGGCATCCACGGCATCCACCTGATGGCCGTTGGCTGGGAGGAGATCGTCCCGCGCATCGTCACCGAGGCCGGGCTGCTTCCTCCCGATTTCGTCGCCCCTCAAGAGCACGAGGAGCTGTTCGCCAAAGCCTGATTTTTGCCAGGCAGCCAGTCAAAAACGGAGGCGATCCGGCGGTTAAAAGTCGGGTCGCCTTTATGTTTGCCTGTGTATAATGAATTAACCTGCTTTTTACCTCCCCTTAATACCCCATCGTTATCTTCTCTGCGGCCAGGGTGAGCACGACCTTAGAGGAGACTACAGCACTGCGTCCATCACACAACCATCCACCAGACGAGCAGACAGCGAATCGAAAGGAGATGTCCAGATAAGCGATTACAGGGCTTATTATTTGGATCCACGGGTCGATTTTCCGCATTTGATTCTCAATTACACAATAAAAGTGAGGGACAAACAATCATGAAGAGACTTCATTGGGTGTTTCTGGCTGTCCTGGCCCTGGTCGCAAGCCTCGCCTTCGTCCAGGTCGACGATACTACCTCATCTGACGTGGTCTACACGCTGACCGTGCTGCACAACAACGACGGCGAGTCGCAGCTGGTCAACGCCGGGTCCGGCCTGGAGGACTTCGGCGGTGTGGCGCGTTTTGCCCGGCTCGTCTCAGACCTGCGCGCCGAGGCCGCGCCGAACGATGCCGACCAGGGCGTGGTCGTGCTCTCCTCCGGCGATAACTTCCTGGCCGGGCCGGAGTTCAACGCCAGCCAGGGCCGCCTGGACGCGGTCGCCCTGCGCGCCGTGGGCTACGACGCGCTGGCGATAGGCAACCACGAGTTTGACTTCGGCCCGGACGTGTTGGCCGATTTTATCGGGGGCTTCCAGGGGACGACCCAATTCGTCAGCGCCAACCTCGACTTCAGCGGTGAGCCAGCCTTGCAGGCATTTGTCGACCAGAACGTCATCGTCGCCAGCACGATCGTCGCCGAGGGCAACGAGAACATCGGCATTGTCGGCGCAACCACGCCCCGCCTGCCCTACATCTCCAGCCCGCGCAACGTCGCGGTTAACCCGGACGTGGTGGGCACGGTGCAGGCGCAGATCGACACGCTGACGGCCAGCGGCGTCGACATCATCATCATGATCAGCCACCTGCAGAGCGTGAGCGAAGACCTCGACCTGGCTCCGCAGCTCAGCGGCGTCGACATCATGATCGCGGGCGGCGGCGACGAGCTGCTGGCGAACAGCGACACCGTGCTGGTCCCCGGCGACGACGCGCCCTTTGGCCCTTACCCGCTTTACGCGACCGGCGCGGATGGCGCAGAAATCCCGGTGGTCACCACCCCCGGCGAGTACAAGTACGTGGGCCGTCTGGTGGTCGAGTTTGACG
>JARRJX010000334.1:0-5521 GCA_037388645.1 Chloroflexota bacterium | reverse complement strand
AAACGATATTCAGCGTAACGTCCTCACGCCATCGGCCACGTCGGGCGCACGTCGAAGTCGAGGCTGTCGCGCTGCCCGGTAACAAACCGATAGTGCCCCGCCGCGCCGATCATCGCCGCGTTGTCGGTGCACAGGCTGAGCGGCGGCACGCGCACCGGCACGCCCGCCCCGGCGATCATGCCCGCCCGGAGCGCGGCGTTGGCCGACACCCCACCCGCGATAAACACCTCCGACGCGCCATGCTCCTGGGCGGCGCGGGCGGTCTTGCCGACCAGCACGTCGACCACCGCCGCCTGGAAGCTGGCGGCCAGATCGGCCACGGGCAGGCCGGGCGGGAGGTCGGAGTCAGGCTGGTAGCCGGGATGCAGCTCCTGAAGGGTGCGCAGGACGGCGGTCTTCAGGCCGGAGAAGCTGAAATCGTAATTGCGCTCGCCCTGGTTGCTCCGCAGCCAGACGCGCGGGAAATCGAAGGCGGTCGGGTTGCCATCCTGCGCCGCCTTCTGGATCGACGGCCCGCCGGGATAGGGCAGGCCGAGCAGGCGGCCCACCTTGTCGAACGCCTCGCCCGCCGCGTCGTCGAGCGTGCCGCCCAGCCGCCGGTATTCGCCGTGGCCGGTCATCAGGAGCAGCTCGGTGTGTCCGCCGGAGACGATCAGGACAACCACCGGGAAGGCGATCGGCACCGGCTCGGCGGATGGCTCTGCCACGCCGGGGACGAAGCGGTATTCCGGCCCGGCCAGCCAGAGCGAATAGACGTGCCCTTCCAGGTGGTTGATCCCCAGCAGCGGCAGGCCGCTCCCCAACGCCAGGCCCTTCGCCATGTTGACGCCCACCACGAGCGATCCGGGCAGGCCCGGCCCGCGTGTCACGGCCAGGGCATCAAGGTCGGCCAGGGTCACGTCCGCCTGGGCGAGCGCCCCCTCGACGACGGGGTACATGTGCTCGATGTGGGCGCGCGAGGCGATCTCCGGGAAGATGCCGCCGTACTGCGCGTGCAGGTCGATCTGCGAAGCGACCACGCTGGCGCGGATCGCCTGCCCGTCGACGATCACCGCTGCTGCCGTCTCGTCGCAGGAAGTTTCGATGGCAAGAATGGTGGTCATCGGCCCTCGACCGGGATCACGAGGTCTTTGGGAAAGGGGGTCAGCGAGTGGATCGCGCCCGCCTCGTCGACGTATACGGTGTCCTCGATCCGCACGCCGTAGCCGCGCTCCGGGTAATACAGCCCCGGCTCGACGGTGAACACCTGCCCCGGCTCGACCACGTCCTCCGAGACCGGGCTGAAGCGCGGCCTGCTGTGAATTTGCAGGCCCAGGCCGTGGCCCAGGCTGTGCACGTAACCCTCGACCGTGCCGGGGTGCGAGCGGGTCGTGGGGTGGCCCTGCGCCTCAAAGGTGTCGTTGACCAGCGTCTGGTAGCTGGCGGCCTTCTCGCCGACGGCCAGCGCCTCCATCACGGCGTGGAAGGCGAACATCACCTGATCGTAGACCTCTTTGACCTCCGGCGGGGCGTAGCCCAGGCAGAAGGTGCGCGTCATGTCGTGGTAGTAGCCGCCGCCTAATTCGCGGGGAAAAAGATCGAAGATGATCGACCGCCCCAGCGCCAGAGGGTCGTCTGCCTCCCCGCGCGAGTGGGGCACGCCCGCGTCGCGCCCGATGGCGAAGATCATCTCGCTGTCCTCCAGGTCGTAATCCAGCAGGCGGCCCCGCACGAAGCGCTTCACCTCGCCGATGGTCAGCGGGTCTCCATCGGCCATGACCAGCCGCCCCTCCTGAGCCTTGTGGCTCTTGAGGAAGTCGACCGCCTCGGCCATGACGGTGTTGGTGCGCGCTGCGACGGACTTGATCGCGGCCAGCTCGGCGGGGTCTTTGGTGGTGTAGGCCTCGTCGAAGACCGTCGTCTCCGTCTCCCCGACGATCCGCAGCGCCGGGCATATCTCGGCCAGGCGGCTGAGCATCATGTACGACTGGCCGGGGTCGCCCAGCCCATAGAAGCTGACCGTGCCCGCCACGCCCTGGCGCTCGAAGAGGGCGGCCAGCATGTGCACCTCGGCCTCAAAATAGCTGCCCTTCTCCTGGATCAGCTTGTGGAGGTCGAAGTCGTTGTGAGTCGCCAGCGGCAGGCCGCTCTTGGCCGCCTCGTCACGTTCCATCGGCGAGCAGACCAGCAGTGGGGCCTCGCCACGCTTCTTGAGCAGGATGCCGTCCGAGATTTTCGCGCCGTTCGCCAGGTAGTGCAGGGCGTGGTTCTCGGCGGCGGGGCCTAACACGACCAGCGCATCGAAGCCGCGCGCCGCCATCAGGTTGTCGAGGTCAGCTTTCACGTCTGGCTCCTGGATAAATAGCATTTCAGCCTGTCAGCATTTCAGGTCGTTCGCTGCGCTCACTCTCAGCAAACTGCCAGAAAGCTGAAGCCGGACCTTCATCTCTTACCCGCTTTGCAGGCGGCCAGTTTCGCAGGGCCAGGAGATGGATTCGGATCGAACGTGTTCGAACAGGCAGATTGTATCACAACGGACCCGACATCCGGTGAAAATTCGCGGCGAAAACCGGCGATGTGAGGTCGGCTCGTATTGGGCTGTACGGGGGTCAAATCGTGATGGGATGGGGGTGTGAGGCGTATCGAACGACCCTATCCATCAATCGACGGACGGGCCTGGGAAATCGTTCGGTTGGCCCGGTTTATTGGGGGGTGAGGTAGAACCCGTTCCCCGCGCGGACCAGGCTTTCGAGCAGCTCGTAAAACCAGCGCGGGGCCTGGGTCGTCAAGCGCCCGCTCTCATCGCTGATCGGCAGGCGGCTGCGCGAGCCGACCTCGCCGATGTTGATGCCCACCACCCGGCAGTCTTCGGAAAACTGGCTGTCCGCGCCGACCTGCATGCAGTCCAGACACACATAGACGACGTTGCTCTCGAACATGGGATACCTCACAGGGTAACAGATTCAACTACTTTAACAATACTTAATCAGGCCGTTTTTGTCCAATTTGGCTCGCGCATCATACGGATATCGCGTTGATGCGATTGCGGCTGCGAACCCATCGGGTATAGTATGAGGCTGTTAGAGAGCACAGCCCCGGCTGGCTGGCCCACATTTCCGGCCTTTTTATCCTCATGCCGGGCCGCTTCGTTCCGTCGATTAAGGAGAACCCATGTTCATCGTCCACGTTTTTGTCCACGTCAAGCCCGATCAAATCGAAGCTTTCAAAGCCGCGACGCTTGAGAACGCGCGCAACAGCGTCCAGGAACCGGGCATCGCCCGCTTCGACATGATCCAGCAGCTGGACGACCCGGCCCGCTTCGTGCTGGTGGAGGTCTACCGCGACCAGGATGCCCCGGCCAGGCACAAGGAGACTCAGCATTACCAGACCTGGCGCGATACGGTGGCCGAGATGATGGCCGGACGATGCGGGCTGGGGGTAGGCGGATGCGCTTCGAGTTTGCCACCGCCACACGGATCATCTTCGGAGCGGGCACCCTGCGCGAGGTCGGGCCGATCGCAGCGGGAGCGGGAAAGCACGCCCTGGTGGTGACGGGGCGCAAGGCCGAGCGCGCCGCACTGCTGCTCGACGAGCTGGCCGCGCACGGGGTCGAGCACACGGTTTTCGCGGTCGAGGGCGAGCCGACCACCGACACGCCCCGCGAGGGCGTCCGGCGGGCGCGAGAGGCGGGCTGCGACCTGGTCATTGGGTTCGGCGGCGGCAGCGCGCTGGACTCCGGCAAGGCGATTGCCGCCCTGCTGACCAACGGCGGCGACCCGCTCGACTACCTGGAAGTCATCGGGCGGGGACAGCCGATTACTCAGCCCGCCGCGTTCTACATCGCCATCCCAACCACAGCGGGCACCGGCTCGGAGGTGGCGCGCAACGCGGTGCTGGCCTCGCCGGAGCACCGGGTGAAGGTCAGCCTGCGCAGCCCGCTGATGCTTCCCCGCCTGGCGCTGGTCGACCCGGAGCTGACCCACAGCCTGCCGCCGGACGTGACGGCCAGCACCGGCCTGGACGCCCTCATCCAGGTGATGGAGCCGTTCCTGTCCATCCAGGCCAACCCGATCACGGACAGCTTGAGCCGGGAGGGCATGCGCCGGGCGGCCCGCTCGCTGCGCCGGGCTTACGAGCAGGGCGACGACGCGGCAGCCCGCGAGGACATGGCGCTAACCAGCCTGCTCGGCGGGCTGGCGCTGGCGAATGCCAAGCTGGGCGCGGTGCACGGCTTCGCCGGGCCGATCGGCGGGATGTTCCACGCGCCGCACGGCAGCACGTGCGCAGCCCTGCTGCCCCACGTGATGGACGTCAACGTGCGGGCGTTACGGGCGCGCCAGCCGGATGGCGAGGCTCTCCAGCGCTACGACGAGGTGGCCCGCATCCTGACCGGGTATGAGTGGGCCACGGCGAGCGACGGCGTCGCCTGGGTGCGGGCTTTGTGCAAGGCGCTGGAGATTCCGCCGCTGGCGTCGTATGGGCTGACGCAGGCGGATTTCCCGACCCTGATCGAGAAGGCATCTGTGTCCAGCTCCATGCGCGGGAACCCGATCGAGCTGACTCACGACGAGATGGAGGAAATCCTGGCCCGCGCCCTGAACTAGCGCGTGTCATTGGAAGCCATTCTTCTATGACCAGAACCATATCGCCTTGCACGGCGCTTCTCGCGGCGCTGTCAATCACAGCCTGCACAACTTCTACGCCGGTGGCATCGACCGGCGACTCAACGGCTGAGGAAGGTGCGATATTCCAGAGCCTCCCTGACTCGATCGATGCTCAGCAGCGCTATGTGATCTATCTGCATGGACGGATCATCGAGGATGAGGGGACGCGCCCCGTCTCTCCTGTCTACGGCGTCTATGAATACGAAGGGACTCTCGACGCCCTTGCCCAGGCCGGGCTGCAGGTGAACGCCGAAGTACGTCCCCCAAATACCGAGGCAGAGCAGTACGCTATCCGAGTGGCCGATCAGGTGAACGCGCTGCTTGATGCTGGGGTTCCTGCCGAGCACATCACAGTGATCGGGTTCTCGAAGGGAGGCGGGATCGCCATCCTGACCTCGTCTCGTTTGCAGAATGAGCATGTGAACTTTGTGCTGTTGGCAATTTGTGGAGAGTGGGTTTTCGAATGGCCCGGCGTCGACCTGAGCGGGCGGGTGCTGTCGATCTACGAAACCAGTGACGATCTTGGGGGATCGTGCCGCTCGCTGGCGGAGGCATCTACAGGCGTATCCAGTTTCGAGGAGATCGCGTTGTCGACGGGAAGGCAGCATGGAGCGTTTTACGCCGCCGATCGCGCATGGTTGGACCCGGTCATCGAGTGGATCTTGTCGGTGCCTTAGCAGTTCGCTTTTTGCGCCCAGCCTGGACAAGAACACGACGTCCGTCACCTCGCCCTCGGTTTTCTCGCGGACGGTCGGCCAGCACGTTCGTTAGCCGCACGGCTTCACATGGCAACGGTCGCTGCTCTGGCTCCGCCTGCGGAGGAGAAAGCCGCTCATACGTCGGCGTTGCGCAACTCTGGAAACCCGAACATCCCTATC
>JARRJX010000333.1:3778-4386 GCA_037388645.1 Chloroflexota bacterium | reverse complement strand
TTACTCCAAACACAGATCGATTCTGAGAGAGTTAAGCCTTCTAAACGTTTATTTAGTTGCCAATGTTTCAAAGAACACTTACACTATGTACAAGATGGTATTTCGACGCAATGCCATCCCGCTTGGGGAGGGGACAGTCAGGTGACTGTCCCCTCCCCTTTTATGGAGTTGCCTTCAACAGAAAACTATCCGTCGAGGTTATTCTTCAGCGCCCTCGATCGGCTCCCCTGCGCCCTTCGACAGGAAGGGAGCGATACCGATGTCATAGAGCCAGGCACCCAGCGGGCCGCCGATCAGCGGGGCCACGATAGGTACCCAGAAGTAGGGCGCGTTAAAGCCTATCGAGCTCCAATATGCCGGTACTGACCAGGCATCCGCCGGCCCACCCGGAAGCAGATTGACGAACAGCCGCGGCCCGAAGTCACGGGCCGGGTTGATGGCGTATCCGGTCGGCATACCCAGCGAGAGGCCGATGGCGAAGACCAACAGCCCGATCATCAGCGGGATCATGTTCCCCGCCGGTGCCAGGTTCCTGCTATCGACAATGCCATAGATGCCGAACAGCAGCATCGCCGTGCCGATCAGCTCAGAAAACACGGCATTGATGG
>JARRJX010000333.1:0-3767 GCA_037388645.1 Chloroflexota bacterium | reverse complement strand
CATTCGCATGGAATTCGCCCTGGTACAGCACCCACACCAGGAAGGCACCGAAAAAGCCACCCGCCACCTGGGCGATCATCCAGCCGATCGCCGTGCCAAAGGGCATGCCTCGGCGTACGACAGCAGCCAGCGTGACCGCGGGGTTAATATGCGCACCGGTCAACCCACCGGCCACATAGACGGCCACGGCGACTGCCATACCCCATCCCCAGACTATGATGATCCACCCGGAAGAACTGAAATCGAGGTATCCAGCTCCCAGGCGGGTTCCGAACAGAACGTCAGCGACCACGCCATCGCCCAAAAGGATCAGGACAGCGGTGCCGATGAACTCGTGCACCAGTTCCCCAAACGCACTATCGCGGTTCATTATTTGTTCTCCTGCTTTTGCGACGTAGATAATTAAATCGGCTTAACCTCACACTTGGTCGGATCAATACGCTCGATAGACACACTCCTTTCGCCATGAGACTCCCGGAAGGCGAGCAGCAAAACAGAACACCCCGACGTAAAACCGCCGACGAGGTAATTTCTCAGATGATGCCTCAATTGGGGTGCATTATGCTGCCAACCACCGTGCCACAGTTACTCCTTAATGGCTTTCAGACCACATCAAGCAGTTAGACACAAGCAGAACTATCGATTTTAGTGAAATGCAGTTGAGCCGGCTGCCAGGCTCAGTTCAATAGAATGATGGACTACAACTGGGGTTGAAGGGTAGAACAGACGGTTATCTCTCAGGGTTTCACCGGAAAATCAGAGCAAGGTGGTACTCCTTAGCCTTCCCTCAAGCAAATCCCTATTCACGAAGCAAATGTTCCCTTATCCTCAAGACAATTACAGTATAAGGGAATTTGTGCAGGCAGTCTATTATTTCCAACAGATTGTTTCATTATGAACCAGTCTGCGCCACATCCTTGTGCCAAAATGAAACAGTCCGTTTATAATCAAGGGAGCTTGAAGCCTGATCAACGGGAGATACGACGATGCAAACTTTCTCGCCCTTACCTACTCTCGACCAGCTGCTGGACATCCGGACGATATTCCTGGAGACCAAACAACTTGCGGCGGCGGTCGACCCGATGGTCGGGGGGTCGTGGAAGCGATCCGCGCCCCGCCTGCACCCCGACGCGCTCCCCCACTGGAACCACGTGACCGAGACGGCGCTCTCGCGGACGCTGCTGCGCAGCTCCCTGCTGTGCACGATGGCCCAGCCTATCCTGGAGGACATACGCCAGTTCACGGAAACGACACCGCTCGCCATCCTGCTGATGGACAATACGATGTGTATGCTGGAGATGCTGGGTGATAAGGCGACGGTCGGGCAGCTCGTTGAGCTGGGCTTCCAGCAGGGCGTCTTCCTGCGGGAGGGGCAGATCGGCACCAACGCGTTCGCCATCGCCCAGATCGAGCGGGCGTCGTCCTGGGTGTATGGGCCGGAGCACTACCTGAGCTGTCTCCACCCCTTCAGCACGGTCGCCGCCCCCGTGCACGAGCCGGACGGCAGCCTGCTGGGGATCGTCGGCTCGTTTGAGCCGATCGAGCAGGCGAGCGCGCTCTCGGTGGGGCTGGTGACGGCGGCAGCCAAGGCGATCGAGAGCCAGGTGCAGACAGAGGAAATCCGGCAGGAGGCGTCGGCCTACGCGATCCAGATCAACAACATCATCGACGCGATGTCCGAGGGGCTGCTGGTGTGGGACGAGAACCGGACGGTGATCCATCTCAACCTGCCGGGCAGCGACCTGTTGAAAGTCCGGCCCACACGTCTGATGGGCCGCCACCTGGAGGAGGTGATCAAGCTCCCGGAGATCATCGTGCGGGCGAGCGAGCGATCGGAATCGCTGACGGACATCGAGTGCACGATGATGGTGGACAACAGGCCGCTGGCGCTGATGGTCAACTTCCGGGTGGTCAGCCTGCCCCGCACGACGCTGTACCTGGCCTCGTTCCGGCCCATCGAGCAGGTGCGCGAGCTGGTCAGTCGACAGTTCGGCGCGGTGGCCCGCCAGACGGTCGACAACCTGATCGGGGAGAGCAGCCAGGTGAAAACCCTGCGGCGGCAGATCAAGACGGCGGCGCGGGCGGAAGCGCCGGTGCTGATCGTGGGGGAGACCGGCACAGGCAAGGCGACGATTGCGCGGGCGATCCACAACAGCGGCCCGCGCAAAGACGGCCCCTTCGTGGCGCTCAACTGCCGGGCGATCCCGCGCGACCTGATCCTGGCCGAGTTCATCGGGTTCGAGGCGGGGTCGTATACAAACATAAACCAGGGCGGGCAGCCGAGCAAGTTCGAGCTGGCGGAGGGGGGCACGCTCTACCTGGACGAGATCGACGTGCTGCCCCTGGACATGCAGGCCGCACTACTGGGGGTGCTCGACACGGGGTCGGTGATGCGGCTGGGCGCGAAGCACGCCATCCCGGTGAACGTGCGCATCGTCGCTTCGACCGAGGTCAACCTGGACAACATGGTGATAGACGGGGGGTTCCGCACCGACCTGTACTACCGGCTGCGCTCTTTCCACATCCACACCACCCCGCTGCGCGAGCGGCGGGAGGACATCCCCACCCTGATGCGCCAGAAGCTGATGCTGCTGAGCAGCCAGATCGGGCAGTCGATCTCGTTCAGCGAGGAGGCGGAGGAGGCTCTGACGCATTACCCGTGGCCGGGCAACATCCGCGAGCTTGAATCGACGCTGGATCGGGCGGTGGCCGTCTCGGAGGAGACGACGATCGGGATCGAGCACCTGCCCGCCTCGCTGCTGACCAACAGCACGAGCCAGCCCGGCGTCGAGCCGGGGCCAGTGGTCAGCCTGGCGGAGGCGGAGCGGCGGGCGATCGTGAACGCGGGGCGCTCGACGGGTGGCAACCTGACCCAGGCCGCCGCTGTGCTGGGGATTGGCCGGACGACGCTCTGGCGCAAGATGAACACGATGAACCTGACGGTCGATGATTTCACGAACGGCGACCACGACCTGAACTGAGGCTGATAGGGGGCGCTGGGGGCGTGGGGGCGCTGTTTCCGGTAACTTCTCCTAATAACGAAAAAGTTGGAAAGTTCGCGGAATCAACGTCCAAGCGCCCCCAGCGCCCCCGATTGTGCGGACTCGCGGTGGGGCGCGCCTACTTCCGGTCGGGCGGCCAGAGGCTCATGTTCTGGCGCTGGATCGCTAGCTCGCCGATGTGGTAGGCGTTGTGGTCAGCAACGACCAGAATCTCGCGCAGGACGTTGTGGCCGGGCGAGCCGTGCGGAATCTGGGCGTAGAGGTCGGTGGCCGGGTCCTGGACGATATCGGCCAGCGATTGGCGGTCAGCCAGAAACGAGTCGATGCTCGCCTGCCACGCAGCGGGGTCGGCGGTCGCATCGCGGGCGGGCCAGTAGTCGTCGGGCCAGCTGGGCGCGGCGTAGCCGGGGTTGCGGATGTAGTCGAGGATGTCCCACTGGGTGAGGCGCAGGTGCTCGACCAGGTGCCAGAAGGTGTAGGGGTTGTTGGGTGGCCTGGAGTTGACGTGCTCCAGGGGGAAATCGGCGACGGCATCCTCGAAAGACATGTGCGCCTGGCGCACCAGCAGCAGGTTGGTTAACTGTTTGCGAAGTTCCTTATCTTGATCCACGCGTGTCCTTCCTTAAGATAGCATTTCAGCGGGTCAGCAAGTCAGCATTTCAGCTTTCAGATGGTCAGCTTAGGCGCAGCTTCATTAATGGAGCCGCATCTATAGTATTCCGCTGGCGGGTGGGAAAGTCCAAAATCGGTGGGGGGGCGACGGAT
>JARRJX010000332.1:0-4999 GCA_037388645.1 Chloroflexota bacterium | reverse complement strand
GTCCTGCCTGCGGCTGTGCCGGGTGACGTGCCGGTAGGAGGGGATTCTACCGGCAAACCGGGCCGCAGGCAGAACAGAGAGGTTCATGGCCGTCCAGCAAGAGGCGCTCCTCACCACCAACCCGGGCTCGGAAAGACTCACCTTCTGGCAGAAGCTGGGCTACGGCTTCGGCGACATCTACGGCGGTGGCTCCGGGCTGATCGTCAACCTGTACTACCTCCACTTCCTGACCGACGTGGTGCGCCTGCGCCCCCAGCTGGCCGGGGTGGTGATCCTGATCAGCAAGCTCTACGACTCGGTCACCGACCCCTTCGAAGGCGTGATCGCCGACCGGACGCGCACCCCCTGGGGCCGCCGCCGCCCCTACCTGATGGCCGGGGTGCTGCTGATCTTCCTCTCCTTTGCGGGGCTGTATTACCCGGTCAACCTCGACCAGGAGTGGGCGCGCTTCGCCTTCGTGGTTGGCAGCTACCTGTTCTTCTCGACGGTGGTCAGCATCGTGCTGCTGAACTACAACGCGCTGCAATCTGAGCTGACGCTCGACTACGACGAGCGCACCACCCTAAGCTCCTTCCGGATCGTGTTCTCGACGATCGGGTCGGTGCTGGCCGCCTCGCTGCCGCTGGCAATCGTCGGCCAGTTCGCCGACGTGCGGGCCGGGTGGCGGGCGATGGCCCTGATCTTCGGTGCGATCTTCGCCCTGCCCTACATCGCCACCGTGATCGCCACCCGCGAGCGCCCGGACTTCCAATCCAGGCCACGCCCCTTCAACTGGCACGAGGTGTTCATCGAGCCGCTCCAGATGCGCTCGTTCGTCACTGTGCTGGGGATGTACCTGTTCGCCTTCGTGGCGATGGACATCCTGGCGAACATCGCCATCTTCTACCTGAAGAACTACCTGGGGCGCGAGGGCGAGACCACCTGGGTGACCACGCTGGTGCTCGCCCAGGTCATCTCGCTGCCGCTGTTTGTGTGGCTGGCCCGGCGCACGAGCAAACGAACCGCCTACATGGTGGCCGGGTTCGCCTGGATGATCCTGATGGCGGGCAGCCTGCTGATCACCCCCTCAACGGGCACGCTGCCCCTCTACGTTTTCATCGGCCTGGTTGGCTCGGCGATCGGCGGAATCTCGGTCACGATCTACGCGATCTTCCCGGACATCCCCGACATCGACGAGCTGCAATCGGGGGAGCGGCGTGAGGGCATCTACTCGGCGATGTTCTTCGCCCGCAAGCTCAGCTCGGCGCTGGCTATCTTCCTGGTCGCCCACCTGATCGGGTTCGCCGGGTACATCCCCCCGGCGGAGGTGGTCGTCGAGGGGGCGACCCGGCTTGTCGAGCAGCCCCAATCGGCGGTCTTCCTGCTCGCCCTGCGCCTGACCTTCGCCCTGCTGCCGCTGCTGATGGTGTCGATCGCGCTCGTCTTCGCCTTCCACTACCGGCTCAGCCACGAGGCCCACGCCCGCCTGAAGCGCGTGCTGGAGCGGCGGCGTAGCGGTGACCCGGAAACCGAGGCTAGCCTTGCGGAGGCGGAGGCGTTGGGGAAGCTACTGCTGTGAAGCGAGTCAGCAATCCAGCATCTCAGCCGGTCAGCAGGCCAGCTATCAGCGGCCTTGATCTCCTGACAGGAATCCCTCAACCGGCGGCGGTGACTATTTTGGTTTAGTCGTTGGTGTTTTATGCCGAGTTGAGCCAGGCTATCTGAGGGACAGCATGCTCCTGGATTAACGCGGCGTAATAGTCCAGCAGGGTGTCGAGGGTGGCTGCCCAGGTTCGGGCCTCGGCGTGCAAGCGTCCCGCCGCGCCGTAGCGCCTGGCGAGCGCCCGATCGTGCAGCAGACGAACGGTAGCCTCGACCAACGCCTGTGGATCGTCGGGGTCGAACAGGATGCCCGTCTCCCCATCCGATACCAAATCCAGCGGCCCACCCGACCCGGCGGCAACGACCGGCAGCCCGGACGCCATCGCCTCCAACACGACGTTGCCCAGCGTCTCATTGGCCGCCGGGAAAACAAACAGATCGGCGGAGGCGTACACCTGGGCGAGGTCGCGTCCGCGCAGAAAACCGGGGAAGGTAGTCGGAGTCCCGGCGAAATACTCCTCCAGCTCAAGCCGCTCAGGCCCATCGCCAACGATCGCCAAGCGGGCCTCCGGCAGGAGGTCGAGCACCGGCCTGATCCACTTGATCCGCTTCTCCACGGACAGCCGCCCCACGTAGAGCAGCAGCGGCGCATCGGGCCCGTCGACGCCAAGCCGCTCCCGCCAGGCCGGGTCGCGGTGCTCCGGGCGATACTGGACGGTATCCACCCCGCGCGGCCACACCTGCACATTCTCAAACCCCTGGCCGACTAATACCTCCGCCGTGGCGTGGGAGGGGCAGACGTTCAGATCGGCCTGATTGTGAATCCAGCGCAGGTATCCCCAGATCGGCTCGCTGAACATGCCCAACCCCCACTTTTCAGCGAACCCCCCCAGGTCGGTGTGGAAAGAGGCGATCACCGGGATGCCGACTTTGTGGGCGTAGCGCTGCCCGGAGATGCCCAACAACACCGGGTTGATCAGATGGATCAGGTCTGGCTGGAACGCCTCAAGCTGCTCGTGGACGTTCAGATAGGGTGGGACGACCATTTTTAGCTCAGGATACAAGGGGAAAGGGTAGCCTGGGAAGCCGACGATGGGCGTCCCGGCATATTGATCCGGCCCGCCCTCCGGGGCGAAAAGGACGCTCTGGTGGCCGCGACGCTCCAGATGTTCCAGGAGATGGGAAAGGGTGTTGACCACACCATCCCACTTAGGTAGAAATACCTCGGTGAACAGGGCAATACGCACTATAACTTCCTCCCGAAATGGCGCTGCATCAGCCGGTCAGACGAGGAGGATTTCGACGGGGACTCCTCGTTCGGGTCTTTCCAGTACCCCCAGTCCTGGCTGCGCCAGCGTGAGGGCATCAGGTTGAAATAGAGCAGAAAACTGCGGGTGAGCGAGTGAACGGTCTTGCGAACGGCCCCCCGGTCAAGGCGGCGATGGTCACGCTCGTACACCTTTAACTCCGGCGCAAAACGAACCGAGTAGCCGGATCGCCTGACCCGCCACACGATCTCCGTGTCCTCGTTGCAGGTCAGCTCCAGGTCAAAACCACCGCTGGCGAAAAAAGCCTCGCGCCGGATCAGCAGGTTCGAGCCTGAAGCTGCCGGAATGCCTATCTTTTGGGCCAACCCCTGCCCATATGAAAACCAGCGGTAGTAACGCCCGTATCCCCCATCGGCGGAGAACTTGGGGCCATAGACCAGATCGTGGGTCAGCACCTCCGGCAGCCGGTCGAAATAGTCCGGTGCGAAGCTGACATCGGCATCGGTAAATGCAAACCAGTCAGTCCGGGCGGCCTCTGCGCCCAACTGGCGCGCCTCGCTGATCCGCACCGACCGGCACAGCAGCAGGGTGTTATCGGGACGGTGCGCTTTGACCAGATTGGACGTATCATCATCGCTGGAATCAACCACCACCAGAGGGATATAGGCAGGGATCGAGCGCATAAACGGCAGGATGTTGTGGGCTTCGTTGCGGGTGGGAACAATGACCGTTACATTGTCAAACATAAAAAACTGCCTCTGGTGAGTATAACCGGCGAACGTTATGGCACGCTTAAGGGGAGTAAGCCGGACATCGAAGGCGAAAATCGGACGGCCTGCAAGGAGAACCACGATCCGCGCCGAGATCAATGTAACTGGCGTCCTGACCCGAAATAAGCGAAAATCAGACCATCTGTGGCACTCAAGGACAGGGCATGACTTTACAATCACAACCCGCCGACATGGTTGCAGTTGCGCCCTTGGTCGGCAATTCCAACACAGAAGAGGCCATCTGGCTGGGGGCGCTGCTGAGCAGGCTGCTGGCTGCCCACCTGAGCACGGCGGACCTGCCCGTGGTGCCCTACGAGGCGGTGGCCGAGCAACTCACCACAGGCAACCACAAGCTCCCGCTCGACCAGGGGGGCGTCGAGCGTCTCCAGCGCGAGCTTGCGCTGCAAACCCTGATCCACGGGCACTACACCCTCGACGACGAGGGGAAAATGCTGGGCCTGAAGCTGATCGTGGCCCGGCAAGGCGCGGGGGCAGCGCCGCTAGAGGCGAGCGCCCCGCTGGCGGGGTTCGGGCGGTTCATCGAGCGGGTGTCGCTGGCGCTGATCGCCCGGCTGGGGACGCCAATCGACGAGGCGCTACGCAAGCAAGTGCGGAACGTGCCACGCCCGGCGAGTTTCGACGCCCTGCGCCAATTGGCGCAGGCTTACATGGCCTGGGCCAAAGGGGAGAACGACCTGGCGCTCGCCGCCGTCAACTCGGCGCTGGTGATCGACGGCGACCTGGAGGAAGCGGCGGAGATCGAGGTCGCGATCTCCCGGATGGCGGGCGATAGCCAGACCACGCGTGAGGCGTTCCGACGCTGGTCGCAGATCGCACAGAAACACAAGCAGCCGCTGGCCGCCGCCGAGCGGCTGATGCTATTGGGGCACTGGCTGGTCGAGCGGGGGGAGTGGGCGGCGGCGCGCGGCGCTTACGAGGACGCGCGCGGCATCTTCCAGGAAGAGGAGGACGAGTATGGGCAGGCCCAGGCGCTGAACAACCTGGCCCATCTCGACCTGTACCATGGCCGGACGCAGGCCGCGATCAAAACCTACCGGCGCACGCTGCGCACCTTCGAGCAAAGCCCCGACGGGCAGGTCGACGTGGCGTTCACCTTCTACAACCTGGCGCTGGCTCATAAAAACCTGGGCCAGCGAAACGAAGCCCAGCAGGCCATCGAGCGCGCCCTGGCCCTGGCCCGGCGCAGCAAAGACCCGCACCTAGAAGCGCGCTGTCTGGCCCAGCGGGGAGCGATCCGCGACGACCTGGGCGAGTGGGCGGCGGCCAGCGCCGACTACAGCCAGGCGTTCCGGCTGTTCGACCTGGTAGGCGACGAGAAACACTTGGCGATTGTCAAGGGGCACCAGGCGATCCTGTTCA
>JARRJX010000331.1:0-3783 GCA_037388645.1 Chloroflexota bacterium | reverse complement strand
CTTTTCTACTCTGAGCCTCCGTGAGCAGATGTCCCTCTCCATCTGTCAATCTGAGTCGCAGTTCTCCGGGCACCTGGTCACGTTCCTTCTGCAACCAGATATCCAGTCGGTTGAGTGCCATCTTGTCGACTCGGAGACATTGAGTCAACTCGTGTTCGGTTGTCAGCGGCTCGCTCAACGACTCCCGGCGGTCTATTGCCAGTTCTTGCTGGCTACCATAATACCGCCAGATGACCCGGTCTATCAGGGAGTAGCTGTTCAAAGCAACGCAGAGAAGAATGGCCATTGCTAGCAGCCAGCGCCAATATTGCGGTGCCAGACTGAGCCAGCCCATCAGCAGAAACAGCATCGAGCCAGCCGCGATGACGGTAACCTGCCGCCCCTGCAATTCGAGAAGCTCACTGCATGAAAGTGAGTAAGCACGCAGGAAGTGAAAACCACTTACCGCCAGGCAAGCGAGCAGACAGACACCGGCCATAAGCCATTGTTGGCTCGATAGGCGGTCGTTGCCATTCGTCTGACCAACGAGCGTCCAGTAAGTCTGCCGTAACCAGCCGACAACTGCAAGTACTACACCAACGAGTGTCATCAAGTAGAGCGGCTGAGGTAGGAGGGTGTCCCGGTGACCAAAGGAGGCAACCGACTCATCCCAGAGGCGAAGCAGATTTCTCCCGATTGGCAAGCTTCTCAGAGCCATTAGAAGGGAAGGGCATTCGGTTGCTTGATCAGGTCTAATTGGGAGTCCCTGGATCGTCAGTTTGAGAATGTATAGATACCAAGGAGATGCCAGAATCGCTGGAAGCAGAAACGTCAGAATCCAAGCTGGCTGTTTCCATTTGGTTCGCAACAAGTCATAGAGGGCGACAACGGCAACCAGGGCAACGGCTGTCATCAAACTGGCCTTGGTCAACAGTCCTACGCTCAGTAAGAATCCAAGTCCAAATGCACGCGGCCAGCTGAGGCCCAGGCGTATCACCCGAGCTAGCATCCAGAGAATCGCCGTGAATAAGGTTGTCTCAAGAGCTTGTTTCGTGTAAACTGAGCCGAGGTAGGTAACCATTGGCAGGAAACTAACGAGGATAGCCGTTGCAAGCCAAAGGTGCGGTTGGGTTGGAAAAACCTCCTGTGTTAGCAGATATGCCAGGCCTACCGTCCCCACACAGCAAAGGACGGAAAACAAGCGTCCAAGGGCGAGATGCTCCAATAAGTCGAGCGGCCGGGCTACCACTTCCAACAGCGCTCCTATAGCGTAATAGAGAGGTGGGTGATTTCGCGTAAAGTATTGTACCCAAGGACTAGGGGCAGGAGGCGGATATTCATCTGGATTCCTCAACAGCGCCTTCACTTGTTCGATCTGTTCGATCCGTGCTGGGGAAAGATCGAGCGGCCGATGGTATCCAGACACTTCAACTGTCCGCGCTATCTCAAGAGCAACGACCTCCTCAGGGCTGAAATAATCACGCGGTTCTACCACCAGTGTGCCATAACGGACGATGTCACGCGCATAAATAATGTGATGGATTTCATCAGAAGATTGGAGAACCGGAAAGACGGCTGCCCACAGCCATCCCTTAAGTGCCGTCAAGAGCAGGAGTGCACAGAGCCAACGATGCAACTCAAAGACTCGCGGCTTGGCAAGGCCTTTTACCTGCTTTTTCCCCTCGCCAGGAGTGTTATTCTCGTGGGCGCTCTGATCTATTGGCCAGACTTTATAGACAGTTGCCATAGTAGTCGCAAATTGCAGAGATTGGTCGGCACACATAGGCTCCGGGATGGAATTGGACAAGATGCCATCTTATTCAACCGGCTCGATAGCTATGCGCGCTAACAAGATTGTCAAGAAGAATCGGCCATGTTAGAATACCTCACAACCATCATGCGAGGAGAGCACTAGCGATGTCAAAAAGCAGCCAGAGAAAAACCGCTGCCTGTAAGCTGATCCTGTTGGTTCTGTTCTTGGTGCAATTCCTGATTTCATTCAATCCTAATGCACTGGCGTGGGACGGTGTCTTATACTACATCTACGCCCGATCAACTATCTGTGACGGCGACTTGAGGCTGGGCAACGATCTGACCCTGTCCTACGACGCTATCCGAGTCCCTGACTTTGCAGCCAAGCATTTTGAGGGGAACCTGACCCCTACAGGCCGAGTTGCTAATCCGTTTGCCATCGGGACGTCATTGCTGTGGCTCCCCTGGTTTGCACTAGTACAAAGTCTGATGCATCTGGCTAAATTGGTCGGGCTGGTCCTGCCCGGAATTACCTGCTATGAGTGGCTTTTTGTATGGGGAACAGCTACCGCAACATGCGTCTATGGCTGGATAAGTGTTCTCATTGGATTTCAGCTGGCCAGGAAGGTTGCGAGCAATTGGGCTGCCTTGGTTGCCAGTGCCACCGTGATGCTTACCACTCCTCTCTGCTACTATCAATTCAGGGAACCTTTCTACGCGCACGCCGCCTCAGCAATGACCACCGCGTCTTTTGTTGCCGCCTGGTGGTACTCCACCAAGCAGACGAGTGTTGGCTTTGCCTCGGCCTTTCTGCTCGGCACACTTGGCGGCCTGGCTGCACTTGTCCGATCTCAGAACATCGCCTACGCCATACTGCCAATCCTGACAGCGCTTAGCACCGGCTGGACTGCTTTGCGGGAGCGCAACTGGCAAATCGTTCGGCGCTCTCTTGTATACGTTCTGTCAGTCGGATTAGGGGCATCGTTGGTCTTCACATTGCAAATGAGCACATGGTACATATTCTACGGTCAACCGCTGACTGTGCCCCAAGGAACTGCGTTTGTGGACTGGAACGCGCCGTGGATCTGGCACGTGCTCTTCTCCACTTTCCACGGCTTATTACCTTGGATGCCCCTGGCTCTGCCTGCAGTCATCGGGTTAGTCTTGCTCGCCCGGCGTGTTCCCAAGTTGTCCATACCACTCCTGGTTGCACTTCTGCTGCAAATCTACATAAATAGTTGCGCTCGTGATTGGTTTGGCGCTGGTGGATATGGGCCACGGCGATTTTCTAGTGCCCTAGCGATCTTCCTACTAGGCTACGCCGCTGTGCTCAGCTGGCGAAAAGAGCGGTGGTATCGCCTTCTGGTCATTGGGCTCAGCGCGCTCCTGGTATTACATCAATGGCTCATATTACGCTATGGCTTTGCTGACCAGATCGGCGGTCACGTCGTCAGCATGGCACCGACCTAAAAGTGGCATGCCGACGGTATAGCGCAGTTCGTGCGGCAATTGGCGAGTTATGTTCCGTTGGCCATACAGGATCCCCTGCAGACTCTGATCCTACCTGGTTCACCCTTGGAGACTGCCGGTGTCTCCATGGTATCATTTGTTCGCCAGAGCCTATTGTTAATGGGCGTTTTGAGCATCCTACTATGCATCGGCTGGCGTCAACTGCCGTACCGCTATATCATGTCACCTACAGTTCGTCGCCTTCTCCTGGTTTGTATAGTAACTCTCATCATCTTGGCCGACTGGTGGCTGCTGAAGTGCGCCTGATCCGGCAGTCGTACTCCCTCACTCATCGCGGAACACTATAGGAAGAAACGTCTGACGGGGGTTGACTAGTACGATTCCCTGCGCCAGATTATCCGTCTCTACACTCTCTGTTACTACCTCACTGCTGTCCACTTTCACCCAAAAGGCATACGAGTCACCGGTCAAATTGGCCCAGGTCACCTCCGCCGTGGCAGTGTGCCGGGCGCATCCTCCTAGATTGGAAAGAGTCACAGAGCCTATGGGTTGAGTGAGGCCTGAATCCGAGTAGAACGTTAC
>JARRJX010000330.1:0-3784 GCA_037388645.1 Chloroflexota bacterium | reverse complement strand
GACGACGGGCGCTTCATAGAAAGCAGAGTCATGCAACAAAAACTGCGCCGGATCGCCCCAGACCTGCTGATCGCCGCCTTCCTGCTGATCGTCCCGCTGCTGTTCTTCTTCTCCCAGACGCTGGGTGGGAAGACGGTGGTGCCGCTCGACAACCTGTTCCAATGGGAGCCGTACCGCTCGCTGGCGAGCGAGTACGGCGTCGGCGCGCCGCACAACGGCCTGCTCTCCGACCTGATCCTGGAGAACACGGCCTGGAAGCAGTTCCTGCGCGAGCAGGTCACGAGCGGGCAAGTCCCTTTCTGGCAGCCCTACATCCTGGGCGGCTCACCCTTCCTGGCGGCGGGCCAGAGCCAGACGCTTACCCGTTCAGCGTGCTGTTCTTAGTAATGCCGATCACGGCGGCGTTCGGCTGGTTCATCGTCAGCCAGCTCTGGCTGGCCGGGCTGAACATGTACATCCTGGCGCGGGTGCTGGGCGTGAACCGGATCGGCGGGGTGGTGGCCGCGCTCGCCTACCAGCTAAGCGGCTTTATGATGGTCAGCGGGGTGTTCCCGATGATCCTGGCCGCCTCAGCCTGGCTGCCGCTTGAGCTAGCAATGATCGACCTGGTGCTACGCCAGGGCAAGGCGTTCGGCGGGCGGCCCGCCACGATCCCGTGGGTGGCGCTGGGCGCGGTGGGGCTGGGGATGGCCGCACTGGCCGGGCACGTGGAGGCGCTGTATTTCACGCTGCTGGTGATGGCCTTCTTCGCCCTGGCGCGGGTGGTCGCGATCGCGATCAGCAGATGGAAGGAGCCGGGCCTATGGGCGAGCCTCGCAGTCCGGGCAGGCTGGCTGCTGGCGCTGGTGGCGCTCGGATTGGCGCTGGGCGCGGCGCAAATCCTGCCCGCCTACGAGCTTGCCAGCCGCAGCTTCCGGGAGGGGGCGGCCTCGCTGGCCCAGGTGCGCGGCTGGGCTTACCCGGCGCGGCGGATCATCGCCTTCCTGATGCCCAACTTCTTCGGCAGCCCGGCCCACCACAGCTACCTGGACGTGTTCACCAGGCAGTGGGTGCCAGTGACGACGAACGCCTACGGCGACTCGATCAGCCACACCCACTGGGGGATCAAGAACTACGTCGAGGGCGGGGCATATCTGGGCATCCTGCCGATGGCGCTGGCGGCGCTGGCCGCCCTGCACTGGATCGTGGCCCGGCTGCCCACCCGCTGGGCGAAACGGATCGCCCCGCTGCGCCACGTCTGCGCGGAAGAGGCCGACCGGCCCTACCGCGCGATCTTCGGCGTGCTGGGGCTGGCCTCGATCTCGTTCGTGTTCGGCACGCCGACCTACGCCCTGCTCTACTACGGCCTGCCCTTCATCAACCAGTCGCACTCGCCCTTCCGCTGGGTGTGGCCGCTCACGCTGAGCGTGGCGCTGCTGGCGGGGTATGGCGTGGAGCTGCTGCGCCCGCCCACCTGGCAACTGGGCGGCGCGCGGGACGTGCCCCTGACCGAGCGGCTGGCGGGCGTCTTCGGCTGGGGCGGGATCGCCGGGGGGATCGCGATCCTGGGCGGGCTGGTGGCGGTGCGGGGGCTGTACGACCGGGTGGGGGCCTTCGTGCAGCGGGTGTTCGTGGGGCTGGCGCTGGCCCCCGGCGCTTTCCGGGACGGGCAGGCGTTCTTCTCCTACGAGGCGGGGAACGCGGCACTCTTCGCGCTGATGCTGCTGATCACGGGGCTGATCTTCCTGGCGGCGAAACGGGGCTGGCACCTGGGGAAGCGGTTCGGCTACCGCCCGGTGTGGCGTCCACTCGCGATCCTGTTCATCATCTTCGACCTGGGCGTGGCGATCAGCGGCTTCTACCCCGCCGCCGACCCGGCGCTGCTCGACGTGGAGCCGCCCTCCATCACCTGGCTGAAGGAACGGGTCGACGAGGCCAACCCGTGGCGCTTGATCGCGTTTGAGGAGCCGGGTGCGGACACGTTGAACGCCAACCTGGGCTGGCTGCACGGGCTGGAGGACGCGAGCGGCTACGACAGCCTGATCCCCGGCCAATACGCGGCCTACATGGGGGCAATCGAGCCGCAGGGCGACCTGCTCTACAACCGGATCGCGCCGATCTACAGCGACCACGCCCAGGCGCTCGACTCGCCGCTGCTCGATCTGCTGTCGGTGCGCTACGTGGTGAGCGAGACGCCGATCGACAACCCGCGCTATTCACTGGCCTACCAGGACAACGCGGTCTCGATCTACGAGAACCTGGGGGTGATGCCGCGCGCCTTCACGCTGCCCCTCTCCAGCACGGCCCGGTACAGCGGCGACTTCGCGCAGGCCGCTGCCGAGCACGACGTGCGGGGAGTTGTGCTCGCCGACGAGGCGAATATCCCGGCGGAGATCGAGAACCAGGCAGCAGGCCAGCCGGGCACGCCCTCTCCGGCCAGCATCACGGTCTACACCCCGAACGAGCTGTGGATCGACGTGGAGACCGAGGTGGAGAGCTGGCTGGTGATCGCCGACAGCTACTACCCCGGCTGGCGGGCGTGGACCCGGCCCTTCGAGGGTGGCGACAACCAGGAGCAGGAGACGAAGGTTTGGCTGGTGGACGGCAACTTCCGTGGGGTCGTCTTGCCGCCGGGCACCTGGACGGTGCGGCTGAAATATACGCCCGACACCTTCCGGGTGGGCGCGTTCATCTCGTTCATGGCGGGGATGACGATCGTGTTCGGCGCGGCGGTGTGGCTGTGGCGCTACGCCTACACCGAAAGCCCACACGACAGCGACCTGCGCCGGGTGGCGAAGAACTCACTGGCCCCGATCCTGCTCAACCTGTTCAACCGGGGGATTCAATTCGCCTTCGCCTTCGTCTCGCTGCGCATCCTGGGGCCGGAGGGATCGGGCAAATACCAGTACGCGGTGGTGATCTGGGGCTGGTTCGAGATCCTCTCCAACTTCGGGCTGAACACGCTGCTCACCCGCGAGGTGGCGCGCAACCGGGAGGACGCGAACCGCTACCTGGTGAACACGAGCATCATGCGGCTGGCGCTGGCTGCGGTCGGCGCGCCGCTGCTGATCGGGTTCATCGCGATCCGGCAGCTCGCCGTCCACCCGCCGCTGGGCCAGGACTCAATATGGACGATCGGGCTGCTCT
This sequence comes from Chloroflexota bacterium, assembly GCA_037388645.1. GTDB lineage: Bacteria > Chloroflexota > Anaerolineae > Aggregatilineales > UBA3940 > JARRJX01. The sequence goes on along the minus strand of JARRJX010000330.1, from coordinate 658 downwards.
ACGGCGGCCTGTTCCTCTCGACGATCAGCACCGGGCTGACCGCGCTGTTCTACGCTTACGAAAAGGCGGAATACCCGGCGGCGATCCAGACGGTGAGCGCGTTCCTGGTGAGCACGCTGGGGGTGGCCGCGCTGCTGATGGGGTATGGGATCGTCGGGCTGGCCGGGGTGAGCATCGTGGTCAACGCGGTGACGCTGGCTATCCTGCTCGTCCTGACGATGCGGCAGTTCTTCCAGCCTCACTGGGCGTTCGACTGGGGGTTGCAGCGGGCGGCGCTGGGCGAGTCGTTCCCGCTGATGATCAACCACCTGCTGGCGACGCTGTTCTTCCGGGTGGACATCATTTTGCTGGAAGCGATGACCAGCGACACCGTGGTGGGCTGGTATGGGGTGGTCTATAAATGGATCGACGCGATCAACGTGATCCCGGCGTTTTTCACCCAGGCGCTTTTCCCGGTGATGTCCCGCCAGGGTGAGACCGACCGCCCGGCGCTGCTGCGGAACTACATTCTCTCGGTCAAGCTGCTGACGATCATCTCGATGCCGCTGGCGGTGATCACCACGCTGATGGCGTTCGTGCTGATCGGAATCCTGGGCGGGAGTGAGTTTTTGCCGCACGGGGCGATCGCGCTCCAAATTTTCGTGTGGAGCATCCCAAT
>JARRJX010000329.1:0-3787 GCA_037388645.1 Chloroflexota bacterium | reverse complement strand
GAAATCATTTGCCACCTTACTATACATAATCCAGCCGGAGGAAGATCATGCGTCACGCAGTAATGTTTTGTCTCGTAGCGGCACTGATGCTGAGCGCCTGCGCGGGCGGCGCTACCCCCGCGCCAGCCGAAGCTCCACCAGAGCCGACCAACACCCCCGCACCGCCGACCAGCACGCCCCTGCCGCCCACGCCAACCCCGACCAGCACGCCTGAGCCGGACTATCTGGGCGGCGGAAGCGGGCGGCTGGCTTTCATCTCCGACCGGCTGGGGCCAGGCACGACCAACCTCTTCATGATGAGCGTCGAGGGGGAGGACGTTGTCCGGGTCAGCGAGGGCGTCACACCGGCCTACCCGGATTTCTCGCCGGATGGGCAGACGATTGCCTTCTCGTCGATGGACGGCGGCTCCTGGGCGATCTATACCATTGAAACTGACGGATCGAACCTGACGCAGGTCACCGACTTCAGCAGCGCGGTGGCGGACTGGTCGCCGGACGGCCAGCGGCTGGTCTTCAACTCAGACCACCGGAACGAGGCCCCCAACGTCCCCGACCTGTACGCGATGAACGTGGACGGGACGGACCTGGTCGAGCTGGTCGATTCGCCCGAAACGCTGGACTTCAACGCCCGCTGGTCGCCGGATGGCAGCCAGATTTGCTTCTCCTCCGACCGGGCGGGCGCGATCAACCTGTTTGTGATGGACGCCGACGGGAGCAACATCACCCAGCTCACCACGGGTGACGGCACGGATCAGCAGCCGGACTGGTCGCCGGATGGCAGCCGGATCGCCTTTGTCTCTGACCGCACCGGGAACCGCGAGCTGTACGTGATGGACGCCGATGGAGGCAACCTCACCCAGCTCACCGAGACCAGCGCGACCGAGGGCGGCCCGAACTGGTCGCCCGATGGCCAATACCTGGCCTATCACGCCAGCGTGGAAGGGATCACCCACATCTTCATCATGAGCGCCGACGGCTCGCAGGTCACGCAGGTTACCGACGACGACTACAACAGCGCCTTTCCCATCTGGCAGCCCAGGCTCGGCTCCTGACCGGCCTCGCCTTCATGGCGACCTCCTTTGCCCCGGCAGCACCGGGGCCGGGAGCAGCTTGAAAAAAGATGCAATGGCTCCGCCCACCCATAACCGGGTGGGCTTTTTTGTGCGTCTGGCCTGCGCGTGGAGGCACATTTAAGGTGGATTTAAGGTTATTTAGGGAAGCGTTAAGACAGCCCGCGCCGAAAGAGAGTATCGTCCTACTAGTGTGTTGGATACACATCGTAATTCAGAGTGGTTGGAGGCATTATGGACATCAAAAAGGTAAAAGGCATTCTGGCCGCGGGCGCGCTGACCGGGATCATCCTGGCGACCATGCTGGGCCTGGGCCTGCGCAACCTCGCCAGCGCGGCATCGCCGCCGCCACCTCCCCCTGTCGCAGCCCAATCCGCTCAGGCAAGCTCAAGTTTGGCCTCTGTCAACAGCCAGGGAGGGAATTTCTTCGAGCGCGAAGTAGAACACGAAAGCCAGGAAAACAATGGCGACTAAGCCGCGCCAGCACGGTGAAGCCAAGCGCATCGGCCTGATCAAGGCCAGCCTGATCCTGGGGAGCCTAATCGCTTCCCTGCTGGGGGTGCGGATGCTGGTGGATCAGGAGGTTGCCCCTCCGGCGGTGGTCGCCGCGAACGGGGAAAACCTCCAGGCCGCGCCGGTCGCTCCCAGCCAGGTTCAGGTCGCGCCGGTTGCCCCTAGCCAGGTTCAGATCTCACCGGTTATCCCCCGCCAGGTTCCGATGGCACCGGTGACGCGCAGCCGCAGCTCGTAAGCGCCGCGCCCCGACCCTGTATATTCGATAGAGAATAAGCGCATGAACGACAGTTACACCTGGCCCAGCATCAGCTTCCGGGCAATGGGCAGCGATTTCGGCCTCTGGCTGGACGCCGACCCGGTCCTGGCCGGGGGGGCCTTCGACCGGGCCGTGGCGATGATCGATACCCTGGAGAAGCGGATGAGCCGCTTCATCGCGGCCAGCGAGCTGACCCAGCTCAACGAATCGAATGGCCGCCCGGCTGCCGTCTCGCCGGGGCTGTATGAGGTGGTGCGCCGGGCGGTCGAGATGGCCCGGCAGACGAGGGGCTTCTTTGACCCGACACTGCTGGACGACCTGAGCCGGGTGGGCTATGACCGCAGCCTGGATCGGCTGGAGCCGGACGGCGGCGCGCTCCCCGCTCCGATCCCGAACCGGGTTCGGCGCGGCTGGGAGGGGATCGACTTCTCCCCTGACCCGCCGACCATCACCCTCCCCGAAGGCGTCCGGCTCGACCTGGGCGGGATCGGGAAGGGCTACACGGCGCAGGTAATCGCGAATTTCCTGGGGGAGTACGGCCCCTGCCTGGTCAACGCCGGGGGTGACATCGTGGCCGGTGAAGCGCCCGATGGGTATGCGGGTTGGCCGGTCACGGTCGCCGCGCCGCTTCACGGCCTGGACAGCCCGGAGGGGGACATCCTTGGCCTGTGGCTGCGGAACGCCGCCCTGGCAACGTCTGGCGTGGATCGCCGCCGCTGGCTGCGCGCCGGGCAGACCTACCACCACCTGATTGACCCGCTGACCGGGCTTCCCGCCAGCAGCGGCCTCATCACCGTCTCGGTGCTGCACGAGGATGGCCCCCACGCCGAGGCCCTGGCGACGGCGGCCCTGGTGGCGGGCGTGGCGGAGGGGATCGATCTGATCGAAGCGGCGGGAGCGGGCGGCCTGCTGGTCACGGACGAGGGGCATTACCACCTCGCCGGGGCTATGAGGCAGGATGGGCTGTGGCAGCTGCCTGTCGTCGGCGTTCAGGATGAAGATGGAGTCGCATATTATGAGTACTAAAAGAACCGCCGTAACCAAAGATAGGGCACCCGGTGCTGCGGAAACCCTGCTCCTGTTCGGTACGACCGGGGTCCTGTTTAGCTTCGTGACCCTCTCGATGTGGGTGGTCAACCTCTTCTCGCTGGATACCCTGCTGGGGATGGCCTATAACTGGCCCTGGTATCTGAGCCGCTCGACGGCGCTGGTCGCCTATCTGCTGATGACCGGGTCGGTGGTCTGGGGCCTGATCCTCTCGATGAAGGCCATGAAGGAGGTCACGCCGCCCGCGCTGGCGCTGTCGATCCACAATTTCATATCGTGGCTGGCGCTGACCTTTGCCGGTCTGCACGCCTACCTGCTGCTCTTTGACCGCTACTACACCTACCGGCTGTGGGACATCCTGATCCCCTTCACCGGGCCTTATAAACCCCTGGCCGCCGGGCTGGGAATAGGGGCGTTCTGGCTCTTTCTGGTGATTTCGGCCAGCTTCTCGATGAAGAAGCGGATCGGGCATGGCCTCTGGCGGGTGATCCACCTGCTGAGCTACCCCGGCTTCCTGGCGCTCACCCTGCACGGCTTCTTCGCCGGGACGGACAGCGGCAACCCCGGCATGCTGCTGATCTACACGATCTGTGCGGGCGTCGTCCTTCTCCTGACGTTCCTCCGCGTGCTCTCTCCGAGGCCCAGCGTCAGGCCCGTGCGGGCTGCCTGACGACCTCAAGACTATCCATGCGTCAGGCAGCAGCAGGGTGTTGTGAGTGGGCCTGATGTTGATATTCCACCTGCGTGTCGCTTCTCGATATTGAGTACTTGATATCTTGGGTTTCGCTTCGTTAGGAAACCGCAAGGCCAGTGGGGCAGAACGAACCCAGTTTGCGGCTATAATGAAGTTGAATGTTGATTATATGGAATATGGAATGGAAGAGAAGCATGGTACAGG
>JARRJX010000328.1:0-7092 GCA_037388645.1 Chloroflexota bacterium | reverse complement strand
CTCCAGTACGCCCTTCCAGGTTCTCGCCGACCTCTGCCTGAGCCGGGCTGGTTGATGGCCCCACATGGCTATGCTACCTGCCAGAGTCTATTTCGGACTACCAGCCTGAAACCGGGTTGGAGAAAAACTGGCGATTAGGCATTGACTCTCGAAAGTACAGTATATAATAAACTTGTATCACCTGAGTAAGGGCTAGTTAACTAACTATAGTTTGTAATGCCGGGGGGCAAAAGTGGAAGAATTACTTTCTTCTCTGATCGTTAACGCTTCCGAACAGGAAAAGCCGAAGTCCACATACGAAATACTGAAGAATGCGGCAAAGCCTATCTGCAAGCACTTCGGGGCAGATATTGTAGTGGGTTATTGCCTGAATCCTGAGACAGGAGGGGTCCCCCAGGCGCGAATGCCACCCATTTTCGAGGGAACACTGCGGCATCCAACAACTGCCGAAGAGGTGTTGAGGGATGTGAAGCCGAAGGGCCTGCTTAGAAATCTCATTCGCAGGTGGGAACCCTCCTTTCTTTGCCCCGAAGACTTAGAGCCTGCTCTCCAATACAGCCCCTCGAACGAGGATGGGTACGCTCAGTTCATTCAATCTGAAGGCATTACTTCTTGTTATGTCATGCCACTTGAGCATGAGGAAGCACGGCTCGGTTTTCTGGTTTGCAACTATCGTGATCATAATGCTTTTAACCCGGAGCACCTCCCACTGTTCGAAATATGTCGAATGCTTGTGGCCTCACACCTTGCTCAGGTTTATCGGACACACACTGTCCTGCACGTTGAAAAGAGCCGGAAAGCAATCGCACACACCCGTTATGGGGAAGTGGCCTCCATTTTCAGGGCGCAGATTCAATCCCTGGAAAACGATCTCAGGTTGGTGCTGGGCAAAAATATACCCTCTCAATTGGCCCACCGGTTTCGGGAGGCAAAGGGCACAGTATTTGACATGATGCGCAACCTGGTGATCGAAGCGGCAGGCGATCTGTTGGTCGACCTTCAGGAGATGTCCCTTTCGAAGGCCTTGACGACAACCGCAGCCGCGCTTTGCAGGGCCTGGCCCGCAAGCAGCAGGGTTTCGATCATCATCCATGAAATTCCACCGATCATCGAAAAACAGCCTTACAAAATACGCCGGCTCTTGTATGCCTTCGCCCTGGAGGCAATGGGGAATGCCATCAAACATGCTGGCCCGCCACCGTATATTGGCGTTGATATGAGATGGTACGAGCCAAAGGAACAAATCATCGTGCTCGTCCTTGACCATGGCAAGGGTTTTGACACGAAAACCGTGCAGTTGTCGTCAAACGGCCTTGGGTTCTGGAAAGACTACCTGGAAGAGCATCTTGAAGGTGAATTCAAACTAAAGAGCAGCCCCGAATACGGCACCGTCGTAGAAGCCAAATTCCCTATCATCCCCTGAGGAGGAGAAGCCATATGCTGGATGAATTCGATATCTCGGAAGACGAGCTGGATATTGGCATCGTAGAAGATGATGTGGCAGCCATGGAAGGGTTGAAGGGCATTCTGAAAGACCTGGGATGTCACGTAGTTTGGGCGGTTAAGGACGATGTCGAAGCGAGGAAGGCCATTCAAGAATATGTGCCGAGAAGCGTCATCGTAGACCTGTCTTTATATGTGAAGAGACCCTATAGCTATAAAGAGGGCTGGGACCTTATCAAGGATTTGCGGAGCGATTATCCAACCCTGGGCATAATCATCTTTTCTAAGGCACCGGTTCAGGATGAAATCGTCTTCGAAGCGGTCAGGCTTCATTGCTCCTATCTTATCAAAGAGGATCTATTCGGATTTTTCCGACAGGCTATAGCTGGTGCACTGTTAGTGACTATCTCAAACGACTCGGTAGTTCTCTCTCAGGAAGTTTGGAAGAGCGTTGATAGGATTGTCGCGGAGAAGAAACGTTACGACCTCCTGACTAACAGGGAATTGGAAGTCCTGGCTTTGATCGCGGAAGGGCATACGAACGAGGAAATAGCATCTCAGCTTGTCACTTCTATTTCCACGGTTAAGACCCATGTGAGTCATATCCTTGACAAGCTCGGCGAAGAAGTGGACAACCGGGGAAGAGCAGCCGAATGGTACAGGCAAAACTACCCCAATTAACCAGAGTAGTAGTCCAATAGTGTGAAGTTATTCTTCTTATTCGCTCCGGGAAATACCGCCTGACCCATTGTCCTGGAACAGACCCGGCAGGAAACGGAGAGAAGTCAGCATGCCTGATTCACTGTATTTAGCCACATACAACGGGCTGGCGATTTGCAGCTATGAGAATAACGCATGGCAGGTCGCCAGCCGCGCGCTTGATCGGCACCACATCACCAGCGTCATTGCCAGAGAAGGCGTGATCCTGGCCGGTACCAGGGATGGCGTCCAACGCTCGGACGATGGCGGCAAGAGCTGGCGAGCGGTCAACAAGGGGCTGACTGACAGGCACATCCGATGGCTGGCCTATCACCCTGACATTTCCGACCGCGAGTTTGCTGGCACAGAACCGGCGGGCATTTTCCTCTCCCAGGACGGCGCTGAGAGCTGGGAGGAGCTGCCCGAAGTCGCTGCCCTGCGTGACGAGCTTGGCTGGATGCTGCCCTATTCACCTGAAGCGGGCTGTGTGCGCGGATTCGCCTTTCACGGCCAGCGCGCATATGCCGCCGTGGAGGTGGGTGGCCTGCTGCGCTCCGACGACTTCGGGAAAACCTGGAGCCTGGCACCGGGCAGCGACGGCAGCCCGGTCTTGAGCGGGCCGCCTGAGCCTTTCGTCTACCCTGACGTGCACGATGTCGCCGTACACCCTTCCGACCCTGACCTGGTCTTTGCCGCCACCGGCGGCGGGCTGTATCGCTCTTCCAACGGCGGGGAGACCTGGGACATGATCTACGATTGTTACTGTCGGGGCCTGTGGCTCGACCCTGAAAAACCGGATCACGTCATCTTCGGCCCCGCTGAGCGCGTTGGGGCGGTTGGCCGCGTTGAGGAGACCCATGACGGTGGCCGGAGCTGGCAGGCAGCTTCGGAAGGTCTGGATGTCCCCTGGCCGCACACGATGCCGGAGCGTTTCACACAGGTGGGTGACGAGCTGTTTGCCGTGTTGGATGATGGCCGTCTGCTGGCCGCGCCAGTGGCGACGTTAAAATGGCAAACGGTGTTGTCAGAAGCAGGCAGGGTGAATGCCATAACAGGCAGCTCGATTAGCTCTCATGAGAATCAAGTGGAGTAAACTATGCCGTCGGCTCTCCCCTGACTCTCGACATTCTCCATCGTCACCGGGGTGAGCTTTGGGCGGGGCGTGGCCGGATCGACCCGAAAGTGCTGGCCTATCTGCAGGAGCGGGCAGCGCAGGAACGAATGCAGATCAACTTGCCGCCAGACGAAGAAAGCAAGAATTTCTCCTGGCGATTGTGTTGACATTCGTCATTTTCGGAATCCCGCTGCTTTGCTGCGCCTCGATCATGGGTTTTGAAATCTATCTCAACTGGCGTACTGAAAGAAACTGGCAGCGGTTTCTCGCAACTGAAATCCCGACCGAGATCACCAAAGATTTCTGCGACCGGAATCTGGTTCCGGCAGATATTGGTGATTGCAATCAGCAAATCCTATACGGCGATATTCGCCCAATCCTACAGGCTAACCTGAGTGAAGAATCTACCTATGCAGACGTAGATCGCCTCATCAGTGAATACGAGAGGTACTGCGAGCGTCGAACAGAATTAAACAGGCTTGATAGATACCATTGCACTTATTGGATAGGCACCTATTCCGTGAGGTTTTTCTTTGATGGAGAATCGGACGCCNAACGAGGTGAGATGGCAAATGCACAGCAAATTCTGGTCGGTCGAGGGCAGAGGGTGACATCCAAAAACCTGACTGCCAGAGTCGTAAGCGAACAGCAGCGATAGCGTCGGAAAAGGTCAGATGAGCCTTTGGATACCAGGCCGCCGTACGCGGCGTGAGGGGTTGGTCGACAGCCAATCGGTTGGCGACCAGAGTGACCCAGGAGAACAAGCCCAGCAAGAGGGGAGTGGTGCGCTCAATCGCCAGATCAGACCACTGCCGTTGAGTATTGACGCCCAGGTGAGCACGGCTTTCTTCAAAAGTCACCTCAACCTGCCAGCGCATCACGAACCATTCGATAATCTGCAGGGGGTCGATGGTCTGGTCCGTGCATAACAAGGCTTGCGGCTCGAATTCGCCCAGCGGGTCGGAGATGAGCACCCAGCGGAGAGGCACGACCGGCTTGCCTTTGTGATACCAGACCGCTGTGTTCGACGCCATGTCCAGTTCGCGCTTGAGGCCATCGTACCAGGTCGCCACTACCCGCCGCCAGGTTGTGTCAGGGCAAAGGGCGATGTCAGCCAATTTGGGCAGCCGCTTGCCCTTCTTGCGCGGGCGACCCACCTGGCCGGGCTGGCGGGGTGGGGCTGGCTCATACAAACCCGCATCCAATCGTAGGCGGGTCACGAAGGTGACCGGATGGAAAAGAGACTGACACGCATGCAGCAAATCAACCACCGCATAGCTGTTATCGCCCGTCACCACGAGCTGCCGATCCGGCAGCCAGCGGCGAACCTGCTTGACCATCTGTCGCGCCCAATCGGTGAGCTTCTTGTGCGGCTTCCCGCACTGCTGATAGTAGCGCTCCGAGGGAGCGAGCACGGTCAGGAAGGGCAGCGCCCAGATACGCTCCACCCACGGAATGGGGCACAGCAGCATCATGCACATCCAGCGCAGACCGCTCGTTTTGACAAAATGGCTCTGGCTGGAGCGCACCGGGTCACGGTAAATTCCTCTCGCGGCAATTTTATCGCCACGTCGCCGTTCAATATGCTCGTCAATTCCCATAATGATGGGGCCGCTACTACAAAACACATCGACCAACATTTTCAGCAACCGCTCACTCAACGCCCGATTCGACCACTTGGCTCGGTTCAAGACATGATGATACTTGGCGTAGTTTTTCTCGTTGGCCTTACCCAGCGCACGCAGTGCCGCAGTCACCGTTCGCTTGCCAGGGGCTACTATGACCCCAACCACCAACTCTTGAACCTTCTGCCACGTCCTTTGGTCGAATTCTGGCGCAAACACTTTCAATACCGTCATAATTGGGTCGGGCATGGTAAGTCTCTTTGGCTGTTCCGGGAAGTTCAGCCGAGCTTACCATGTCCTCCTTTTTGTACAAAGTCGAGCTTATTGGATAGGCACCTATTCCGTGAGGTTTTTCTTTGATGGAGAATCGGACGCCATAGTAAGCATCCTCTGGGACACACCGGACGATAGTTAGCCCCTCAATAGCAACAAAACCCCAATTCTAATTGACACCGCCCGCCTGAGTGCGGTACAAACCGCGCCATGTCCCGCAAGTCGTTCATCCTCCTCGCCGCGCTGATAGTCCTGCTGGCCGCCGCCCTCCGGCTGGCCGCGCTGCCGACGATCCCCCCTGGGCTGCATTACGACGAAGCGGCCAACGTGATCCTGGCTCGTGGCATCGCCTTCCACGGCGAGCGCCCCCTGTTCATCACCGCCTACACCGGCAAAGAGACGCTCTGGTTTTACCTGGCGGCGCTGGTGATGCGCCTGGCCGGGCCGTCACCCTTCTCCGCCCGGCTGACTTCGGCGCTGGTCGGCACGCTGACGGTCGCGGCGACCGGCTGGTTGGTTCGCCGCCTCTACCCCGACGATCCCCGCCGCGACGACCTGGCGCTACTCTCGATGGCCGTGCTGGCCGTTGCCTTCTGGCATGGTGTGCTGAGCCGTCTGGCCTTCCGGGCGGTCACCCAGCCGCTCATGCAGGCGCTCAGCCTGGGATTACTCTGGGGTGGACTCGCCGCTCCGCCCTCCCGCCGACGCTGGATCAACCTGTTAGTCGCCGGGTTGGCGACCGGCCTGACCGCCTACACCTACCTGGCGGCCCGCCTCTTCCCCATCCCGCTGGCCGTCGCCCTGCTCGTCTGGCTGGTGGGCGAGCGGGTTCGTCTCCCCCGTTTCCTCGACCTGGCGGTCTATACACTGGGCGCAGTGATCGCCACCGCACCGCTCGCCGCTTTCTTCCTGCGCCACCCGGAGCTGTTCACAGCGCGCATCGGGCAGGTCGCCCCCGCCTCCTGGGCTGACGCGCTGGATGGGTGGCGGCTGGCGCTGCGCATGTTCTTCCTCTCCGGCGACCCGCTCTGGCGCTTCAACCTGCCGCTCAAGCCCCTGTTCGGCCCGGCGCTGTCGGCCTGCTTCCTGATCGGGCTGGGGATCGTCATTAGAGATTTGATCAAAGCTACCACCGCCCTCGACCGGGCGCGTGGGGCGTTGCTAATCGTCTGGCCGCTGGCGATGCTCGCCCCCACCGCCCTCGCCACCGGTTCGGTCACGCCAAGCAACCTGCGGGCGGTGGGGCTGGCCCCGCTGATCGCCCTCTACCCGGCGCTGGGGATCGTGGGGCTGGTGCGCTGGCTGCCGGGGATGAAGGCCATCTGGCGCAGTCGCCTGATCGGGGCCGCGCTGGCCCTGATCGCGGTGGGCGGCGGGGCGCTCACTCTGCGCGATACGCAGCGCTGGGGGCGTGAACCAACCCTCTACTACGACAACGATGGGCAACTGGTGGCGCTGGCCGACTATCTGAACCAACAGACGGACAGCGCGACTCGCTACGTGGCCGCCTACCACTACCGGCATCCGACTCTGGCGGCCTTATCCAACGGCTTCACGAGCATCCACTCGCTCTTCGGCGGCAAGACGCTGGTGCTCGCCCCGGAGGGTGATACGCTCACCGTCTATGCCCGCGACGCCCTCCCGCCCGCCGATTGGCTGCCCTGGCTGGAACCATATCTGACCGCCAGCCCACCCGGCCCCGATGGCACTCCCGATTTCCTTGCTTACCGCCTGCCGGAGGGCTTTGATTTTGGCGTGCCGCCGGTCGAACCGGCCAACTTCGCCAACCTGATCCGGCTGGAGGGTGCCTCTCTCCACCCGGCGCAGTCCGGCGAAGAAGCGGAGCTTGTCCTGGCGTGGCGCGTGCTGGCGGACTCCAACCGGGCGGATTATGCCATGATCGCCGAGGTGTGGGACGAGTGGGGCTTCCGCTGGCTG
>JARRJX010000327.1:0-4316 GCA_037388645.1 Chloroflexota bacterium | reverse complement strand
CCCGGATGAGACCGCCTCCAACCGCCTGGACGATGTCTACGAGGCCAGCGATAAGGTCTGGATGGAAAAGTTTCTGCCTGAGGACACGGACGGATCGCACCTCGCCCGCACGGGCCGCGTGATGGAAGTCCTCTCCGAACACACTCTGGAAGGCTGGCTGGAAGGATACTTGCTCACCGGACGGCACGGCTTCTTCGCCTCGTACGAAGCCTTCATCCACGTCATCGACTCCATGTTCAACCAGCACGCCAAGTGGCTGGAGAAATCCCTGGAGATTCCCTGGCGGGCACCGCTCGCTTCGCTCAATATTCTGCTCAGTTCGACTGTCTGGCGTCAGGACCACAACGGCTTCACCCACCAGGACCCGGGGTTTCTGGATGTGGTCGCCAACAAAAGTTCCAAGGTGACCCGCATCTACCTGCCGCCCGACGCCAACTGCCTCCTTTCGGTGGCGGACCACTGCCTGCGCAGCACCGACTATGTCAATGTCATCGTGGCTGATAAGGAGCCTCACCTTCAGTACCTCTCTATGGATGAGGCCATACAACATTGCACCAAGGGCGTCAGTATTTGGGATTGGGCCAGCAGCGACCAGGGCAGTGAGCCCGACGTGGTCATTGCCAGCTCTGGCGACGTGCCAACTATGGAGGCGCTGGCGGCTACGGCCCTGCTGCGGGAGTATTTCCCGGACCTCAAGGTGCGCTTCATCAACGTGGTCGATCTGTTCAAACTGGCCCCGGAAAGCGAGCATGCCCATGGCCTTTCCGATGCCGATTTCGACAGCCTGTTTACCAGGGACAAACCGGTGATTTTTAATTTCCACGGCTATCCCAACCTGATTCACCGGCTGACTTACCGTCGTACCAACAACCGTAACCTCCACGTGCGCGGCTACAAGGAGCATGGCAACATCAACACGCCAATGGAACTGGCCATCCGCAACCAAATCGACCGCTTCAACCTGGTCATCGACGTCATCGACCGTGTGCCACACCTCCAGGTAGCGGGTGCCCACATCAAGGAATTGATGAAGAACGAGATTATCGAGAGCCTCCGCTTCGCGTTTCAGCAAGGCTACGACCGCCCCGAGTTCAGCGATTGGCAATGGCCGCACGATTAAAAGGTTGAAACCGCGATGACCAGGAGCAGGCGACTGGGAAGGCAAGTATGGAAAAAACCACGCACATTCTGACCCTTAACAGTGGCTCGTCCAGCGTGAAGTTTGCTTTGTTTGCCATCGGGCAAGACCAGACATGCCTGTTCCAGGGCAGCCTGGAAGGAATCGCCAGCAGTAACAGCAGTTTCCGGGTGCAGGGTGCAAAGGGAGACCGGCCACACAACTGGCAAGCCTCCCTGCCCGACCACCGGGCAGCCCTGCAAGTGCTTTTCGCCTGGCTGGAGGAGGCCCATCCTCGCGGCCTGGACGCCGTCGGGCATCGCATCGTGCACGGCGGCGTGGATTTCCTTCAGCCGCATCGAATCACCCCGGACCTGCTGGCGCGCCTGGAAGGGCTGGTTTCGCTGGCGCCGGATCACCTGCCCCATGAGATCAAAGCTATCCATGCCGTCAGCCAGGATTTCCCGGACGTGTCCCAGATCGCCTGTTTCGACACCGCCTTCCATCGCACCTTGCCCCGGAAGGCGCGCCTGTTCGCTCTCCCCCGGGATCTGGAAAGCCAAGGGGTGCGACGCTACGGCTTCCACGGTCTTTCCTGCGAATACATCCTGCAGGAACTTGAGAAAGAGGCTGGCACCCAGACGGCCCAGGGACGTGTTATCATCGCCCACCTGGGTGGGGGCGCCAGCATGACAGCTGTTTACAACGGCCAAAGTATGGAAACGACGATGGGGCTGACGCCGCTGGGTGGGCTGGTGATGGGGACGCGCTGCGGTGATCTGGACCCTGGCGTGCTGCTCTACCTGATGCGCACGCACCATCTATCGATCAATGAGCTGGACAATTTGTTGAATCGGCAGTCGGGCCTGCTGGGTGTGTCGGGGATCGATTCGGACATGAAGGAACTTTTGCGCCAAGAGAAGCAAGCCCCGCACGCAGCCGAAGCCATCGAGATTTTCTGCTATCAGGCGCAAAAGTTCCTGGGCGCGCTGTCTGCCGCTCTGGGCGGGCTGGACACACTGGTCTTTACCGGCGGCATCGGGGAGAACGCTCCGGTCATTCGGGAGCGAATATGCCAGGACATGGAGTTCCTGGGCATCCACCTGGATGTGTCTGCCAATCAGGCCAATGCAGCTGTCATCTCAGCGGCAGACAGCCCGGTCATCGTGCGTGTGATAAAGACCGATGAAGAACGGATGATCGCCCGGCACTGCGCCGCGCTGATCACATAGCATTCACGACGAATCCAATAATAATCGAGGGGGAAGATACCATGAATCAAGACCTGTTCGACCATCTCCCAGAACGGATCGGCGGCCTGCGCGACCTGGCCTACAATCTGTGGTGGTCCTGGCAACCGGACGCCCGCGACCTTTTTCGGGACCTAGGACTGTATCCCTGGCGGCAGAGCGGCCACAATCCCATTCGCATGCTGACTATGTTACCGGCGGAGGTGCTCACCGGGGCCGCGGGCGACCCTGAGTATTTGCAGCACTACGACATGGTCATGGCCCGCTTTGAGGAGGAGATCCGCTCCACCGCTGGCTGGTTTGAGAACACCTACACCACCCCGGTGGCACCTATAGCCTATATGTCTTTTGAATACGGTCTGCACCCCTCACTGCCGATCTACGCCGGGGGTCTGGGTATCCTGGCCGGTGACCACCTGAAGGAAGCGAGCGACCTGGGCTTGCCGCTAGTCGCGGTGGGCATGATCTACTCCGATGGATACGTGCGGCAGCGCATCCGGGCAGATGGCTGGCAGGAAGACATTGAAACGAGACTGGATCGCACGTGCGATCCCATTACCCCCGTCCTGGATGAGCAGGGGAATCAACTGGTGGTTCAGGTTCCAATTTTCGACCCACCGCTGCATGGGGCTGTATGGAAAGTGGCCGTGGGCCGCATCCCACTATATCTGATGGATACTGAGCTGGAGACCAATCAACCCTGGGAACAGGCCATCGCCCAACATCTGTACGCTGGCAACGTGGAGCAGCGCCTCAAGCAGGAAATCGTGCTGGGCATGGGCGGCATGAAAGTGCTGGAAGCGCTGGGCATCCATCCAGCCGCCCTGCACCTCAACGAGGGCCATCCCGCCTTTGCCATCCTGGAGCGCATCCGGGCATGGGTGGAGGCCGGGGATGATTTTGACCAGGCTTTCCAGCGGGTGCGCACCTCAACTATCTTCACCACCCATACCCCGGTGGCGGCAGGCACTGATGTCTACCCCTTCCAATTGATGGAACAATATTTTGGCGCTTATTGTTCCCGCCTGGGCACGGGCCTGCGCGCGCTTCTGGACAAAGGGGCTAATCCCCAAGAGCCAAAAGCCGGTTTTAACATGACCGTCTTTGCCCTGCGCGCCGCTCGTTTCCGAAACGCGGTTAGCAAGCGCCACGGCGAGGTCGCCCGCCAGATGTGGGCCGGACTGTGGCCGGATAAAAAGCCAGAGGAGGTGCCCATCGAGGTCATCACCAACGGCGTCCATCTGCCCACCTGGATCGAACTGACACACGCGCTGAGGTCTGGAAGGCGGTGGACTATATCCCCGACGCAGAACTGTGGCACCTGCACCAGGATCGCAAGGCAATCCTTATCAGCCAGATTGTCGAGCGGGCTCGCTCCCGCTGGCACACGGAAAAGGTCATCGCCAGCAGCGTGCTGGCCTGCGGTGCGCTGCTCGATCCGGATATCCTGACCATCGGCTTTGCCCGGCGCTTCACCGGTTACAAGCGCGCCGACCTGATCTTCCACGACCTGGAGCGGATCAAGCGGATCCTGACCGATCCCTTGCGACCGTTGCAGATCGTTTTCGCTGGCATTGCCCATCCGGCGGACAACGATGGCAAGCACCTGATCCAGCACATCGTACAGTTGGCCCAGAACCCCGATTACGCCGGACGCATCGCCTTTGTAGAAAACTATGACCAACAATTGGCCCAGTATCTGGTACATGGTGTGGATATCTGGCTCAACAACCCGCTGCCACCGCTGGAGGCCAGTGGCACCAGCGGCATGAAGGCGTCAGTGAACGGTGTGCCGAATCTCTCCATCCTTGACGGCTGGTGGATCGAAGGCTACGATGGCGAGAACGGCTGGGCCTTTGGCAGCGAGGGGGGCCAGGGCGATCGCACGGCCACCGACGCGGCAGCCCTCTACCACCTGCTGGAAGAGCAGATCGTTCCGATGTACTATG
>JARRJX010000326.1:0-3811 GCA_037388645.1 Chloroflexota bacterium | reverse complement strand
CGGCGATTGCTCGGACAGCGCCCCTGGAAGCGCTTGTGGGGGCTGGCTGGTTCCGCCGTCCTGCTGGGGATCGTCGCCTTTCTGGCCGTCAAGCGGTCGGGGTCTACCTGTGGCGCGTTGTTTTTCGGGCGCTGGTCGCTGCCGGTGCTGGTCGCTGCCGGGGTCGGCGTCTGTCTCGCTGCCGCCGCCCTGCTGATCGCCTTGATAGCTTCCGAGGAGCGTCTCAAATCGCTGGGCCGCGGCCTGGCCCTCGCCGCCTTCTCAACCTTGCTCACCCTGATCGTCCTCGACCTGGCTCTCCGCCTGACCGACCCCCCACGTGTGACGCCCAGCTCGTTCGCCGAGAACCACCCCATCCTGGGATACTTCTTCGTCCCGAACAACCGCTTCACGTTCACCATCTGGGAGGTGAAGGGGCAGAACGTCTTCCACACGGATGAGAACGGCCTGATCGTCCGCGGGCGCAGCAATGCCCCCCAGTCGGACGCCACCCGCATCATGGTGCTGGGCGATTCGATTGTTTCCGGCTTGCAGGTCAAGGCGGAGGCCAATTTCACCGTGCTGCTCGAAGACCTGCTCAACAGCCGGGGCGCGGGCGCTTATCAGACCATCAATCTCGGCGTGGACGGCTACTCGCCCATTCGCTATTACCTGGCCTACCAGGTTTTCAAAGAGCGGTTCGACCCGGACATCGTGATCGTGGTGTTGTACCTGGGCAACGACTTCAGCGATACGAAAAACCTGATCCAGGGCGGTCAGGTCACTTTTGACCGATCCGGCCTGCCGGTTCGAGTAGCCCCGGCGCTCGACGAGGAAAAAGACCTGGTCTGGCTCAACCCTTCGGTGGGTGCGGTTCCCAGGGAAGAAGCGCGGCCCTATATCGTCGAGCCGGAATACTGGCATGCTGGGCTGGTGCCGACCCTCCGCCACGTCCTGACCAATGCGATCTGTGTCCCGCTTCAGGTGGCCGCATCCGAGATACCCCCGCCCACCGATGACCGGCTTGAGACGGAATGCTACGATGCGGATGGCACGCCCTCCGAAGATTGTGCTGGCAACGTCGGCGCGATCTATAAGGAGGTCTACTCGGATGAAGACATCCGTAATTTTGGCTACACGCTGGATACGCTGCGCGATCTCCAGCAGGCGGTGGAGGCGGATGGAGCCCGTATGATCCTGGTCATCATGCCGGAGAGCAACCAGATTCCGGGGCAGGGCGAAGGCATCAAAGTGTATCGTGGGATGCGCGTGGGCGAGGTGATCGAGTCGCGAGCGCCCCAGGCGATGCTGGCCGGGTTCTGCTCCGAGAACGGGATCGAGTGCCTCGACCTGCTGGAGCCGCTGACCGCCCACCAGGACGAGCCGATCTTCTGGGTCTACGATCTGCACCTGACGCCCAGGGGCCACCAGGTCGTCGCGGACGTTCTGGCCGACTATCTGGAGCAGCCCGCCCCTTGAGGGGGCTCGCGTTTTGCCGTCGTCTTACCGGGATTGACCCCACCCGGCTGACGGAGTACACTTCAGCCCATTACCAGCATCAGCGAAGGGATCAGACATGGTTTCCATCTCCCAAACCGAGTTTCAAGGGTGGCCGAACTGCTACCAGGTCGCCAACCAGCAGGTCAGCCTGATCGTCACCGCCGACGTCGGCCCGCGCATCGTCTCCTGGGGGTTTACCGGGGGGACGAACGAGGTAGTCCTGTTCCCCGACGACCTGGGGAAGGTGGGCGGAGAACAGTACCGCTTCTACGGCGGGCACCGGCTGTGGCACGCCCCGGAGGTGATGCCCCGCACCTATGCGCCTGACAACGGCCCGGTAGAGGTCGAGCAGGCTGGTGGGCGGCTGTCCGTCACCGCCCCGGTCGAGTCTTCCACCGGCATCCAGAAGCGGATCGAGATTGAGATGGATGAGCAGGACGCGCACGTCCGCCTCGTCCACCGCCTGACCAACCACGGGCTGTGGCCGGTCGAGTGCGCCCCCTGGGCGGTGACGATGTGCGCACCGGGTGGGGTGGGCATCCTGCCGCTGCCCCTGGGCGGCGCTCACGAACAGAACCTGCTGCCTCGCACCTCGCTCGTCCTGTGGTCCTACACCGACCTGACCGATCCCCGCTGGACTTGGGGGAATCGCTACCTCATGCTGCGCCAGGACACGGCCCGGCCCGCCGCCCAGAAGGTTGGCCTGTTTGTCCCCACCGATCCCTGGATTGCCTACGCCAGGGCCGGACACCTGTTCGTCAAGGCGGTGAGCGTGTCCCCCGACGCGCGCTACCCCGACCGGGGATCGAACCTTGAGTTGTTTACCAACGACGTTTTCCTGGAGATAGAGACGCTCGGCCCGCTGGCCGTCCTCCAGCCGGGTGGGTCCGTCGACCACGTGGAAGACTGGTATCTGTTCGACGGCGTGCCCCAGCCAGAAAGCGAGGCCGACCTGGTCGAGCACGCTGTGCCCCTGGTCGCCGCCATCCGGGGCCGATAGCCGCCGGAGATCACGCCGGAGTTAGCCGGTTTTTGCAGGAGTCTGATTGTTGATGGGTTGGACGGCTGGCTTGCTGGGAGGCTGGCCGTCCGGCGTCTGTTCCACCGGCAGCCAGATGGTGAAGGTCGCGCCCTTGCCCGGCACGCCCGCGCTCTCGACCTCGATCCGGCCCTCGTGCCGCTCGACGATCTCTTTGGCGATCGACAATCCCAGCCCTGTCCCCGGCGCGCTCGACGCACGCCCGGCCTTGCCCCGGAAGAAGCGTTCGAAGAGGTGTTCCTGCTCCCTGGCGGTGATGCCTGGGCCGGTGTCGCTCACGCTGAACCCCACCCGGCGTGTCTTGCTGCCTTTCGCCGCTGGCTGCTCGGCCAGCGCCTTGACCGTCACCCGCCCCCCAGGCGGCGTATAGTTGATCGCGTTGGTCAGCAGCACGCTCAACACCTGGCCCAGCAGGCCCTCGTCGGCCACGACGTGGGGCGAGTCGGGCGCTTCGTGAGCCGTCAGCGTGAGGTTCGCCGTTTCGGCCAGTGGCTGGCGGTCGGCGGCGTACTCCTCAACCAGCTTGTTGAGGTCGACCGGCGCAAATTTCATCTCCACCCGCCCCTGATCCAGGCGTGAGAGACGCAGCAGGCTCTCGATAATCAGGTTCAGCCGTTCGGTCTCACGCTGCACGGCGGCCAGGTAGTGTGCGCGCTGTTCCGGCGATACGCTGTTATTCTTGAGCAGGCTGTGGTAGATCTTCAGGCCGGTGATCGGCGTGCGCAGCTCGTGTGAGACGTTGGACACGAAGGCATCTTTTAACCGCTCGACCTCTTTGCGCTCGCTGATGTCGTGGATGCTGACCACCGCGTGGCCGCCCTCGCCTTCACAGCATTGCATCGGCGCAATGGCGACCTCCGCCTCGTAGGTGCTGCCGTCCTTGCGGGTGATGGTGAGCTCGCTCTGCCAGGCCTGGCGGTTCTCGAGAGCGGCCAGCCCTGCCTCTTGGCCCTCGCGTTCCTCCGGGCTGAATTCCACCAGGTTGCGCGGATAATCCCCTACCATCTCCTCGGCGAGGAAGCCGGTCTGTTTCTCGAAGGCCGGGTTGACCTGCTGAATCCGCCCCTCCGGGTTGATCACCACCAGCGCGTCCCCCACCGTGTCCAGGATCGCTTCGACCCGCTTCTTGGCCTGGTTCAGCTCGCTGGTGCGCTCCTCGACGGCTTGCTCCAGGAACTGGCTGTAGGCTTCAAGCTCCTCGTACAGCCGCGCGTTCTGGATGGTCATCGAGACCTGGCTTGCCATCGCCCTGACCAGATCGACCTCTTCGTCGCTGAAATCGCGCCTGCGCCT
>JARRJX010000325.1:0-3813 GCA_037388645.1 Chloroflexota bacterium | reverse complement strand
CCTGGTCGCTCGTGCCCAGCGTGGTGGCGGTCTATCCCCGGCCTTGAGCGGCTGTCCGGCGTGTGAAGGGCACCCGGATACGTTACACTGGTGGCATGAAACCGACGCGCTTATCGACGGGAGGTTGAATGGGTTCTGTCATTATCTTTCGCGCGAACGGCACCGGCCTGGAACGCCTCCCGGTCGAGGCGTCGACCATCGACGAGGCCACGCTCCAGACCGGGCACGGCGTCTACGCGGTGGTCCGCACCTATCCAGGGCGGCGAGTCGTCCGGCTGGATCGGCACCTGGCCCGTATGCGGCGCTCAGCCGCGCTCCTGGGCCAGCCTTACCGGCATGACGACGGCTGGCTGCGCGAGGTGCTGCGGCACGTCGTCGAGGTGAGCGGCCTCTCCTTGGCCCGGCTCCGCCTGACGGTGCCTTTCGACGCGCCCGATTCGGCAGTCGTTGCGCTGGAGTCGTTCCAGCCACCCCCACAGACGCTCTATGAGCAGGGCGTGTCGGTCGGGTTGGCGCAAAAGAGCCGCAGCCAGCCACGGGCGAAGGACTCCCGCTTCATCGAAGACCGCGCGGCGCTGTCCGGCGTACAGCCGCCGGGCACCTACGAGGTGTGGATGTACAACCAGGACGGCTTCATCACCGAGGGGTCGAGCAGCAATTCCTACGTCGTCTTGAACGGCCTCCTGCGCACCCCTGAGGAAGGGATGCTGGAGGGCATCGCGCGCGGGCTGCTCCTGGACGCCGCTGCGCCGATTCTGTCGGTCTCGCTGGATGCGATCCACCTGGACGACCTGCCGTCAATCGACGAGGCGATGCTGACCAGCGCCTCGCGCGGGGTGGTTCTCGTCATCCAGATAGGTGAGAAGCCGGTCGGCAATGGGCGGCCTGGGGAGATATTCCGGCAGATCAGCACGGCGTATGACGGGCTGGTCGAGCGGGAATTGGAGCCTCTCTAACATCACCAAAGCGGCGCTCGCCTCGCGCTCTCACATTTCAGACCTAACGTGCCTTTGATCCTGAGCCTGGCGAACAGGGATGGACAAACCTATGCCTGACAGCGATCTTGAAGCATTCTTCACGCCCCAGGGTGTGGCAGTCGTCGGCGCACCCCACGATCCGGGCAAGCTCGGCTATGACCTGGTGAAGAACCTGGTGGAGTTTGGCTACCAGGGCCGCATCTACCCGGTGAACCCCCGTGGGGGTGAGATGCTCGGCCTCACCGTTTATCCCCACGTCGCCGAGGTGCCCGATCCCGTCGACCTGGCGATCATCATCATCCCGGCCCGGTTGGTCGAGGAACAGGTGATCGCCTGTGGGGAGCGCGGGATCAAGGCGGTGACGGTGATCACAGCCGGATTCCGCGAGACCGGCCCGGAAGGCGCGGCCCTTGAGGAGTCGCTCAAGGGAGCAGCGGATCGCTACGGGATCAGGCTACTGGGGCCGAACTGCGTCGGCACGCTGGACACGCACGCGCACCTCAACGGGACGTTCATCACCACCATGCCGCCCTCCGGCGAGATCGCCTTCCTCTCCCAATCCGGCGCGATGGCGGTGATCGCCTACGAGTGGGCCGCCGCTTCGGGGATGGGGTTCAGCCGGATCGTGAGCCTGGGCAACCAGGCCCAGATCACCGAGACGGACATGCTGGACGCCGTCTCCCACGACGAGCACACGCGGGTGATCATGCTCTACCTGGAAGGGATCGCCGACGGGCGGGCGTTTGTCGAGGCGGTGCCTGCCGTGTCCCGGCGTCGGCCTGTGGTCGTCTTGAAGGCGGGGCGTTCCGAAGGGGGCGCGCTGGCGATGGCAAGCCACACCGGTGCGTTGGCTGGCTCCGAGGCGGCGCTCGACGCTGCGCTGCGCCGGGCGGGGGTCGCCTGGGCTAGCACGACGGCGGAGCTGGTCGATTGGGCGCGGGCGCTGGCCTGGTGCCCGCCTCCCCAGGGCAACCGGGTGGCCGTGCTGACCAACGCCGGTGGGCCGGGCGTGCTGGCTCTCGACGCGCTTGAGCACCACGGGCTGATCCGCGCCCCGCTGACCGAGGCGACCCGCGCCTATCTGCACCGCAGGCTGCCCCCGGCGGCCAGCGTCAACAACCCGGTCGACCTGTTTCCCGGCTCCGGCCCGGCTACTTTCGCCACCTGCCTGGATGCCCTGCTGGCCGACGAGACGGTCGACGCGGTGATCTATCTGTGCGCGCCGCAGAACTGGTACAGCGGATTGAGCCTGGCCGAAGTGGTGGGAGAGGCGGCGAACGGCCCGCTGGCCCGGCAAAAGCCGATCCTTGCCGTGCTGATGGGGCTTGACGAAGAAGCCCGCCAGGTGCTGGTTGAGAAGCGTGTGCCCAACTTTGCCTACCCGGAGGAAGCGGGCAGCGCGCTGGGCGCGCTGTGGAAGCGGCGGCGGTGGCTCGACGCGGACGCGGAGGACGAGCCAGAAGTCGAGCTGGCAGGTGTTGACCGTCAGGCGGCTGAGGCGGCGCTGGAAGGTGGGGCGGATGGCTCCGGCTGGATGCCCGGCAGTGGGGCGGAGGCGCTGCTCGCCGCCTATGGCATCCCCACGCCAGCGGGCGGCTTTGCCGCCGACCTGGAAGAAGTCGTGGCGCTTGCCGGGCGAGTCGGCTACCCGGTGGCTCTGAAAGTCGCCGCCCAGGGCGTGACTCACAAGACGGACGTGGGCGGCGTGGCGCTCGACCTGGCAGGGCCAGCCGACTTGGAAGCGGCGTTCCGGCGGCTGGTGGGCGCAGTGGACGATGCCGAAGGAGTGGTCGTCCAGCAAATGGTGCGCGGCGAAGTCGAGCTGATCGTCGGGATGGTGCGCGACCCGGATTTCGGGCCGCTGATGATGGTGGGCACGGGCGGCACCTACGTGGAGCTGTTCGACGACGTGGCGTTTGAGCTGGCCCCGCTCAACGCCCGGCAGGCGGAAGAGATGCTGGATCGCACGGCGGCGGGGCGCTTGTTGGCCGGTTACCGGGGCGCGCCGCCCGCCGACCGGGACGCGGTGGTAGAGACTGTCCTGCGGCTGGCCCAGATCGCGCTCGACTGGCCGCAGATCGCCGAGATCGAGATCAACCCGCTGATGGTGATGGCAGCGGGTGGTGGGGTTTCGGCGGTGGATGTCAGGGTCAGGTTGCAGCCCTAACCGCCTGAAAAAATGGATTGGGCAAGCGGAACGCAAACAGCCCTGCCATCATGTGTGGCAGGGCTGTCGTCGTGTTATGTCAGGCTAGTTGAACGTCTTGGAAGCTACCGTGCCCAGCGAGTTCCCGTTGACGTCGAAGATCTCCAGGTCGATCCGCGAAATGCGCCGGGAACCTTCCGCGACGGTGTCCCACAGGCGGGGGTTAACCAGATAGACCGTCAGGGGGGCGCTGCCGCTCTCGCCCAGCGCCAGGTTCTCCGGTTTCACCTGGTAGGAGTTCCCACAGTCGAACCAGCCGCCCTCCAGGGTGGTCTCCCAGTGGAACCAGATGTTGTCCGCGCGGCTCAGCGGCTCGTCACCCTGGGCGAATACCTCTTCCTGGTACACACAGCCTGCGTAGGCCGGGAAGGAATACCCATCGTTGGTGTAGACGGTTGCGTGCCACAGTGGCTCGTTCGTGACGTAGGGATAGGGTATTTCGCCTGGTACCGCACCTAAGAGCGTCACCCACTGCGGGCCGCCTGGCGTATCGGGGTCGTTGCCGGGCATGTAACGCCCACCGGCCACACCCTGGACGACGCCAGCGTTATACACGCTGATCGGCACGTCGGCGATCCGGCCATCCCCGCTGTAAACCGGTGTCCCAAGTTCCACGGCCACGCCGCCGGA
>JARRJX010000324.1:3839-8121 GCA_037388645.1 Chloroflexota bacterium | reverse complement strand
CGCCCGATCTTTTGCCCCCGCGCCGCCCGCCGCGCTACAATGCACTCCCCAGCCGACGCAACAAATAGACGCAGGAGAATCGATTTGACATCCCCCATCCTCGACGGGTTGAACGACGCCCAGCGCAGCGCGGTCACCGCACCAGACGGCCCAGTGCTGGTGCTGGCCGGGCCGGGCAGCGGCAAGACGCGCGTGCTCACCCGGCGCATCGCCTGGCTGATCCAGGAGCGGGGCGTCCCCCCCTGGCGCATCCTGGCCGTCACCTTCACCAACAAGGCCGCCCGCGAGATGCGCCAGCGGGTCGAGGGGCTGCTGGGCGAGGACCTCAAGGGGCTCAGCCTGGGGACGTTCCACGCCACCTGCGCCCGCCTCCTGCGGCGCGAGGCCGACTTCCTGCCGCTCACCCGCGAGTACGTGATCTACGACACCGCCGACCAGCGCGCCCTGATCAAGGACGTGATCGTCGGCGACCTCAACCTGGACGAGAAGCGCGTCCAGCCCAACCGGGTGCTCTCGGCCATCTCCGCCCTGAAGGACGAGATGATCACGCCGGAGGCGTACCAGCCGCAGGTCTACCGGGACGAGGTCGTCAAGCGGGTCTACGCCCGCTACCAGGAGCGGCTGCTGCTCAACAACGCGGTCGATTTCGACGACCTGCTGATGCGCACCGCGCTGCTCTTCGAGGAGCAGCCGGAGGTGCTGGCCCGCTACCAGCGCAACACCGGCCACGTGCTGATCGACGAGTTCCAGGACACCAACCTCGTCCAGTACCGGCTGGCGCGCCAGCTCAGCGGCGGGGAGGACAACCTGTTCTGCGTGGGCGACGAAGACCAGTCGATCTACCGCTGGCGCGGGGCCGACTACCGCAACGTGATGCGCCTGCGCAAGGATTACCCGGCGCTGCACACCGTGCTGCTGGAGCGCAACTACCGCTCCACCCAACTGATCCTCGACGCCGCCCAGGCCGTGATCGACAAGAACGCCCAGCGCACCCCCAAGAACCTGGTGACCGACCGGGAGGGCGGGCCGGAGATCGTGCTCTTCGAGGCGTTCGACGAGGAGGAGGAAGCGCGCTTCGTGGTCGACACTATCGCCACGCTGGTCGCGACGGAAAACATCGAGCCGGGGGAGTGCGCGGTGATGTACCGCACGAACGCGCAGTCGCGCGCGGTCGAGGAGGCGTTCATCCGGGCCGGGCTGCCCTACCGGCTGGTGGGGGCAACGCGCTTCTACACCCGGCGCGAGATCAAAGACCTGATCGCCTACCTGCGGGTGATCCACAACCCGGAGGACAGCGTCAGCCTGCTGCGGATCATCAACACGCCGCCGCGCGGGATCGGCTCCAAGACGCTCGACACGCTGGTGACCTGGGCCGGGCAGCACGACCTCACCCTTGCCGGCGCGCTGGCGGCGCTGGCCGCCGACCCCGACGCGATCCCCCTGGGCGGACGGGCGCTCAACGCGCTGGCCGGTTTCGCCGGGATGCTGGAAGGCTGGCGGGACGTGCGGGACAAGCTGCCGCTGGGGGATTTGATCCGGCTGGTGTTGGACGAGGTCAGCTACCGCGACTACGTCGACGATGGCACCGAGCAAGGGGCCGACCGCTGGGCGAACGTGATGGAGCTGGTCAACGTCGCGGCGGAGTACCCCGCCGACGCGCCGCTCTCGACCTTCCTGGAGGAGGTGACGCTGGTCTCCGACGTGGACAACCTGACCGAAGAGGTCAACGCGCCCACCCTGCTCACCCTGCACGCCGCCAAGGGGCTGGAATACGACGTGGTGTTCATGGTCGGGCTGGAGGACGACATGCTGCCCCACGCCCGCTCCCTGGACGACCCGGAGCAGATGGCCGAGGAGCGCCGCCTGATGTACGTCGGCATGACGCGCGCCCGCCAGCGCCTCTACCTGACCTACGCCTTCCAGCGCCTGATCTGGGGGTCAACCGAGGTGAAGATGCGCTCCCGCTTCGTCGACGACATCCCGGTCGACCTGGTGCTCTCGGCCCGGCCCGACGGTTCGGCCTACCGCCGGGCGACCACCTGGGGCCGCCCTTCGGGCCGCACGCCGCCCAAGATCACCCGGACGGGGGACTCCGCACCGCCCGCCCAGCAGTTCAAGGCCGGGCAGCGCGTGCTGCACGCCAAATTCGGGGAGGGGATCGTGATCGAAAGCCGCCCCAGCGGGGCGGACGAAGAGGTCAGCGTGGCCTTCGAGGAGGCGGGCCTGAAGCGGCTGATCGTCAGCTTCGCCAACCTGACCCTGCTCGACGGCTAGCCAGCCCCGGCAGCTCTATTTGGTGTCTTCCTTGATGGGGAGATAGGCCACCACGTGGGTGCCCCGGCCCTGCTTTGAATCGACCTCAAGCCGCCCACCGACCGCGTGGGCGCGCATCTTCATATTGTCAGGAAGGCGGTTGTCGAGGTCTGCTCGTTGAGCCTGCCGTTGACCTCGTTCGAATAGTTCAGATCGACATCGGCCAGGGTGTTGACCTGGAACTCGTGCATCAGGACGCGCAGCGCGCTGCGCAGGTCTTTGCCTTGCAGCCGGGAGGGGCGCAGGTCGAGGATGTAGTTGCGGATGTCTTTGATGGTGGTATTCAGCCCGTCGATCGCTTCCTGGATACGCCCGTCGACGCTCTCCGTGTCGCCGCTCTTGAGCAGGTACCTGGCATGGTCGAGCATCAGGCCCACCGCATAGATCGACTGGATCACACCGTCGTGCAGGTCCATCCCGATCCGCTCGCGCTCCTCCAGGATGGCAAGCCGCTGCATCCGCTGGTGGAGGCGGGCGTTCTCGATGGCGACCGCCGCATACGCTGCCAGCGTCTCGATCAGCACCTGGTCGTACTCGGTGAACTCGTCGGCACCGATCTTGTCGGTCATGTGCGGGTGGTGGGGGCCGAAGCCCGCCGAGGCGGGGTGTTCGGCGATGTTGGCGGTGCGGATCGGCTTCGCGTCTGGCTTGAGCAGCTCGCCGAGCAGGCCCTCGCCGACCGGCAGCCCGTCCATCTTGCTCAGCGCCTCGTCGGTCATCCCGGAGGTGATGAACTGAACCAGGTGCGAGCTGGTCGGGTCGGGAATGCCAAGGGCCGCGTAGCGCGCGCCAGACATCTCACGGGCCAACCCCACGATCCGGTTCAGCAGGATCGGGAGTGACAGCTCCGAGGTGAGTGTCAGGGCAGCCTCGCGAATGGCGTCTCGTGATTGAGGGGTCAACCCGCCAGGGATAGATTGGGCCATCTTACGTGCTGACTAAGATTCTCCGATGGTTTATCAGCGATGTCATAGCCAGTCAACGACGGGCCAACAGGAAGCCAGAACAAACACCAGACACACGAGCCGAGCCACCCTCCTCCCGTGGTCTGTCCTGCCGCCATGCCATCAACAATCGCCCATCGTGTCCTGCCATGACGCATCGTATAGTGTACCACACTTTCAAGGTTGTTTACCGCCTTTGTCCGTATAACACGCCGCCAAACGAAACCATAACAGTTCGCGCCGATCAACCCGGCGCGTTTGCAAGCATGGTTGTGAGATGAGTATAATGATCGGGCTGAGCATGAAAGTGTCGCCCGCAACGCCATCACCTCATTCAACCCAATTTCACGTATCTCACGGAACCAACGTCGAGGGGCCAGGTGGCAAGGGTGAAGCAACTCCGGCCCCGGACGAGATCAATTAACAACACCAGACCCATCACCTACTGGAGAGGCAGGATACAGGCTTGTTGATTGGATGAGCCAAACAGACGAAATCAAAGCCCGGCTGGATATTGTCGAATTCATTGGGAGCTACATCCCACTTAAAAAAGCCGGGCGCAATTATAAAGCCTTATGCCCGTTCCACGGCGAAAAGACCCCCTCTTTCGTGGTATTTCCCGATTCGCAGAACTGGCGCTGTTTTGGCTGCGGCGAAGGCGGGGACATCTTCTCGTTCGCCATGCGCCAGGAAGGCTGGGACTTCCCGGAGGCGCTGCGCGCCCTGGCCGAGCAGGCCGGGGTCGAGCTGGCCCCACCCTCCCCCCGGCGGGCGGAGGAGCAGGAGCGGCACGAGCTGCTGGCGGGCCTGCTGGCCGAGACGGCCCGCTTCTACCAGCGGCACCTGCTCGAATCGCCGGACGCGGGCCACGCCCGCCGCTACGTGGAGCGGCGCGGCCTGACGGCGGAGACGGTGGAACGCTTCCAGGTGGGGTACGCCCCCCATAGCTGGGACGCGACGATGGGCCACCTGCTGGGCCTGGGCTACGCGATGCAGGATTTGCTCGACGCCGGGTTGCTGGTCGA
>JARRJX010000324.1:0-3816 GCA_037388645.1 Chloroflexota bacterium | reverse complement strand
GGATCGTTGGCTTCGGGGCGCGGGCGCTGGCCGAGGGCGACAACCCCAAGTACCTCAACTCTCCCCAGAGCGCGCTGTTCGACAAGAGCGGGACGTTATTCGGGCTGGACATGGCCCGGCGCACGATCCGAGAGAACGAGACGGCGGTGATCGTCGAGGGCTACATGGATGTGATGCAGGCGCACCAGGCCGGTTTCAGCAACGTGGTGGCCCAGATGGGCACCGCGCTGACCGAACCGCAGCTTCGCCTGCTGGCGCGCTACGCCAGCCGCCTGGTGCTGGCGCTCGACCCGGACGCTGCCGGGCAGATGGCGACCGAGCGCGGTCGGGAAGTGATCGAGCAGGTGTCGCGGGCGGCGGCGGAGCAGGCGGTCGACGACGGCGTGTGGGGCTTCGACGCGATGCAGCGCGATTACCGGGCGACGGTCACCACAGAGTTCGACCCGCGCGGCATGGTGCGCTACGAGAGCCGCCTGGGGTTCGACATCCGGGTGCTGGTCGTGCCGCCGGGGAACGACCCGGACGACGTGATCCGGGAGGACCCGGCGCACTGGGCGGAGCTGGTCGACGGGGCGCTGCCGATCGTCGAATACGTGATCCAGACCCGTGTGGCGGGGCAGAACCTGAACGACCCCAAGGTGAAGAGCGCGATCGCGGGGGAGCTGACGCCGCTGATCGACGAGCTTGCCGACCCGGTCGAGCGCAGCCATTACCGGCAGCGGCTGGCGCGCCTGCTGAAAGTCTCCGAGCAGGCGTTGTTCCAGGAGAAACCGGGCGGGAGGAAGCCCCGCGCCCGCTCCGCGCCGCCGAAACAGCCCGACACCGGCGCGCCGCCGGAGGAGGCAGCTTATACCGCCGACCTCTCAGGCGCGGCGGCAGCCCACCCGCGCGAGGCGTTCTGCCTGGCGGCGCTGATCCACTACCCACGCCTGATCTACCAGGTCAACCGGGTGCTGTTCGACTACCTGAACGCCGACAACCTGATCCGCTACCTGCCGGGCGGACGCGAGGTGCAGCGCTGGCCCGCCTTCGACGGGCTGACCACACAGGTCACGCCCTCCGACTTCACCCAACCGGACTACCGCGCCCTGTTCGAGGCGTGGACGGCGGCGCTCGACCAGGACGAGCGCGCCCCGATCGACTATTTCTGGGAATCAATCGACCCGGTGCTGCGTGACCACGCCGAGGGATGGCTGGCGCAGCCCCTCGACGCCCTGTACCGGAACGTCACGCCGCCCCGCCGGATGAATCTGCCGGAGGAGCGGCTGGGCGATGAGGCGATCCGGGGGCTGCTCACCCTGCGGGCCCGGCGTCTAGAGGAGCGCATACAGGAGCACGTCTTTTTGATGGAGGATATGGAGAATGGCGGAGACACCTCGTCGGCGATGACGTTCGGCGAGGAAGCACTGATCGTCTTGACTGCCCAACGGCGAATCGGACAGGCCATTCAGAAACACACATTGTCTGGCAAGCGTACCCGCAGCGGCATGCCGTCCGCGCTTTAAGCGGCCCGCCGCCGATCAAAACAGGTGAACAATTGGTAATGTGATGATGATCGATCAATCTGAATACCAACCAACCAATAAGAACGGCAGTGGGGATGGGCATTCTCAGGAAGCCGACCTGGCGGAACTGCTGAGCGAGGACAGCGCCGACGACCTGGATATCGCTAGCGATTTTGATGATGATCTGGAGATGGATTTGGAACCGGGAGATGAAGAGTTGGAGGAACTGGCAGACACGGAAAACGACGCCCTCCAGCCCGTTGGCGTGAGCTATTCGGAGCTGGCGAATGACCCGGTGCGGATGTACTTGAAGGAGATCGGGCAGGTGCAACTGCTCGACTCCGACCAGGAGATCTGGCTCTCCGTCCAGATGATCGTCAGCCCCCGGATCGAAAAACTGCGCCAGCAGCTCGGCTCCGAAGACGAACCGGCGGGCTACCCGGAGGTGCTGATCGAGCTGACGAAGGGCCTGTGCCAGGTGTGGGAGGACGTGAAGGCCCTGGCCGAGGGCTTCAACGTCGACCCGCCCGACCTGGCTGAATTGATGGTGGAAGCGCAGCACCTTCGTAATGCCTGGCTCGACCACCCGCCTTCCTACCTGCATCGCTACCTCGACCTGCGCGAGTGGGGGCGGGACGAGGAATGGGCGGAGCTGGCCCGGCTGCTGTTCATCGTCTTCGAGACGCTGTACCTGCTGCCGGAGTCGATGCACGCCCAACTGGTTCAGAGCTACCAGGAGAACGGCAAGCTGCCCTCCAGCCGGGAATACCGCCGCTGGATCAAGGCCCTGGATGCGCAGGAGATCGAGGCGCACTTCGCCGCCACCCGGCTGCGGGCGGTGGAAGCGAGCAACGCGCTCACCCGCGCGAACCTGCGCCTGGTGGTCAGCGTCGCTAAAAAATACATGGGCCGGGGGATCAGCTTCCTGGATTTGATCCAGGAGGGGAACATCGGCCTGCTGCGGGCGGTGGAGAAATTCGACCATACGAAGGGCTACAAGTTCAGCACGTACGCCACCTGGTGGATCCGGCAGGCGATCAGCCGGGCAATCGCGGATCAATCGCGCACGATCCGCATCCCGGTGCACATGGTGGAGACGATCAACCGGCTGATGCGCATCCAGCGCGACCTGACGCAGGAACTGGGCCGCGAGCCGGTCGCGGAGGAGATCGCGCTGGAGATGGACCTGCTGGACGAGGCCGACGCCCAGGCGATCCGCGAGGCGTATAAGAACGGCGACCGGCTCGACCCCAACTTGCAGCGCAAGGCGCGGCGGGCCTCGGCGAAGGTGCGGCGCATCATGCGCATCTCGCAGGACCCGATGTCGCTGGATATGCCGGTCGGGCAGGAGGATTCGAGCCTGCTGGGCGACTTCATCGAGGACGACAAAATCCCCGGCCCGGTGGAGAAGGCCGACCGGCAACTGCTCAAGGAGCAGGTACGCGGCGTGCTCAACGTGCTGAGTGACCGCGAGCGCGAAGTGCTTGAGATGCGCTTCGGGCTGAACGACGGCCAGGACCACACGCTGGAGGAGGTCGGGCGGCACTTCGGGGTCACACGGGAGCGCATCCGCCAGATCGAGGCGAAGGCGCTGCGCAAGCTGCGCCACCCCACGCGCAGCCGCCAACTGCGCGATTACCTGGGGTAGCCGCTCACATAACCTGATACGGCAAAGCCCCCTGAGCCACACGCCCAGGGGGCTTTTTGACTTATGTTAAAGACGAGAAGGGGTTGAAGTCTCGCCTATCTGGGCCTTAGCGCCACAAACAGCATCGTCTCGCCCAGGGTCCGCCAACCCTCAACTGTGCCGTCCACGGCATAGCCCATCATGCGGGCGATGCGCGCCTCAACGGGGTGCTCCAGGCTGAAATTGACCATGATGTCCCCACCCGCTTCGGCAGGCAGGCGCTCCGCCCGGACAGGTAGTGTGCGCCGCCCCACCCTGATTGTGACCTCAGGGTTTTGCAGGATGTTTTGATACCAGTCGGATTTGTCGCCGAACCCGGCGTTGATAACGTAGGTATCGGTTTCTTTGTCATAGCGGGCGACTTCCAACACGGCCTGGCGGGGTAAACCGGTCTTGCGCCCGACATGGTTGAGCAGAAGCATTCGGTTGCCAAATACCCAGCCCAACCCCATCCGGTACAGCAAGATCGGAGTACAAAAGAACAAACGGCTCAGCCCTTTGGGTGGTTTCAACTTTCGAATCTTCTCAGG
This sequence comes from Chloroflexota bacterium, assembly GCA_037388645.1. Classification (GTDB taxonomy): domain Bacteria; phylum Chloroflexota; class Anaerolineae; order Aggregatilineales; family UBA3940; genus JARRJX01. The sequence goes on along the minus strand of JARRJX010000324.1, from coordinate 94 downwards.
CATGTTGATCCCTCTCCTTGTACTTGCTTACAGTCAGAGACTCAACGATCTCCTTCCCCCAGGATGAAACTGGCAGAAGAAGGGTGGGCCGATC
>JARRJX010000323.1:0-14555 GCA_037388645.1 Chloroflexota bacterium | reverse complement strand
CCGCCCCCCGCGCATGCAGGCGACCCAGCGCCTCATAAACCATCGAACGCGGCACGCCGGATTTCTTGCTGATCTGATAACCGGTGGCCGGATACTCCTGCAGAAGGGCAACGTACACCTTCGCTTCATATTCGGTGAAGCCGACGGCTACCAGTTTGGTCAATAAATCCACCCCCCGCTCCTTATAGTAGTTCGAATTAGGAATACTAGTTCTATTATGAACTACTATTCAAAAGTTGTCAAAAAAGATGATGACGTCACTTTAAGTCTGAATAAATGCCGCACGACGACACGCGCCCGACTACAACATCCACCGCACCTGCCAACGGACGCCCAGGATCGATCTTGGCCCCTGATCTGGGGGCGTGTTACAATCCGCGCGCTCTGCTACATCTGCGGGCAGGGGTACTTTTTATGAGTGACATCGTCCAGGAATCGACGCTCGCCCCACCCGACCATGTGGGGTGGCAGGCCAGCCCCTCCGGGCTGAAACTTGACTATCTGCATCGCTACGCCAGCGGCCAGACGGCGCTCGACCTGGGCTGTGGGCGCGGCTGGTATGCCAGCGCATTGGCCGACATGGACCTGGCGGTGACCGCGATCGACCAGACCAACCGGGTGGACGACCCGCGCATCACCGTGCTGGAACAGCCGATCGCCGTACCGCTCCCCTTCCCGGACGGGGCGTTCGACACCGTGCTGATGTTCGACATCCTGGAGCACCTGCCGGACGAGGCGGGTGTGTTAGGCGAGGTAGCACGGGTGTGCAGGCGGCGGCTGATCCTCTCCGTGCCTCACGCCGACGACGGCTTCCTGCCGCGCTACGGCCTGACCTACCTACATCACACCGACAAGACCCACCTGCGGCTGTACACCCCCGATGGCCTGCGAGCCCTGCTGGACGGATACGGCTTCGAAACCTTGCGCGTGGCGCTGGAAGGGGGAGCAACGATCCCGCTGGCCTTCGCCGAGTTTGTGTGGGGCGGGGCTTTGGTCAGACAACTGGCGCGCTATACGATCACCGCCCTGTACAAAATTGGGTTGATACAGAACAAGGGCATTGCCGGGGATATTTTTTACGTCGGCGAACGACGAGGACAGGAATAATCCATGCCACATTTGCTGGTTACCGGCGGGGCCGGGTTCATCGGCAGCCATACCGTGCGGCGCTACCTCGAACGGGGGTGGCGGGTGACGGTGTTCGACAACCTGACACGGGCCGGGTCGAGCCACGCCCTCGATTGGCTGCGGTCGCATCCCAACGCGGAAGGGCTGGCGCTGGTCGAGGCCGACGTGCGCGATTACGAGGTGCTCGCCCCCCTGGTGGCCGAGGCCGACGCGGTGCTGCACGCCGCCGGGCAGACCGCAGTGACCACGTCGGTAGCGTTGCCGCGCGAGGATTTCGAAAACAACGCGCTGGGCACGCTGCATGTGCTGGAAGCCGCCCGCGAAAGCCTGCGCCCCGACCACAACCCGGTGATCCTCTACACCTCGACCAACAAGGTTTACGGCGGCATGGAAGAGGTCGGGGTAGAGCTGGCCGACGACCATTACCGCTACCGCGACCTGCCGGATGGCGTTTCAGAGGGTCAGCCGCTCGACTTCCACTCGCCCTATGGCTGCTCGAAAGGCGCGGGCGACCAGTACGTGCGGGACTACGCCCGGATTTATGGGCTGCGCACGGTTGTGTTCCGCCAGTCGTGTATCTACGGGGACTGGCAGTTCGGCACCGAAGACCAGGGCTGGCTGGCCCATTTCACAATCGCCGCGTTTCTCGACCTGCCGCTGACGATCTATGGGGATGGCAAACAGGTGCGCGACGTGCTCTATGTCGACGACCTGGTAGATGCTTACGAGGCGGCGATCGGCCACCCAGAGATCGCCAGCGGGCAGATCTACAACATCGGCGGCGGCCCGTCACGGGCGATCTCCCTGCTCAACCTGATCTTGATCCTGGAAAACCTGCGCGGGCACCCGATGGCGGTCAGCTATGCCGGTTGGCGGCCCGGCGACCAGCGGGTGTACGTGAGCGACGTGGGCAAAGTATCGGTGGCGCTGGGATGGTCGCCCAGGGTGGACGTGAAGGACGGAGTCGAGCGGTTGTTCACTTGGGCATCGAGCCACCAGGAGATGCTGGAATCGGTGCGGGCCACGGTGGCCGCGCGGGCAGGCCGCTAAGCGCCGCCCCACGAGCGCGCATGGCCGACAGTCCTCCTGAGCATACCTGCATTCTGACGATCCAGGCCGACCGCCCCGGTGGGGTGCCGACGTTGGTCGACTGGTGGTATCGCTTCCTGACGGAGTGGGGCGAGTCGGCGACGGTGCTGTACGCCGCCTTTGAGGACGAGCCGGTCAGCCGGTGGGCGCGGCTGAAAGGCCTCCTGCGGACGTGGCGGGTTCACCCCCGCCCGGAGCACCCCGACCCGACCCTGGCAAATGCCGCCCCGCCGTTCCCTTTACCTTTCTTCTATTTCGTCCCCCAATGGATTGCCGGATCGGCCCTGAGCCGGTTCAGCCGGTTCGTGGTGGCGAGCGGATCGAGCCACGTGGCGCTGCCGCTGGCGCTGCGCGGGCAGCCCTTTGTGCTGTGGATGGCGACGCTATACGAGGATGAGCTGAGCGGCAAGGCGCTGGCAGGCGATTCCTGGGCAAAAGGCGTCCTGGGCAGCCCGCTCTGGTCGTCGCGCATCCTGGCGCTCAGCCCCTACACGCGGCGGCGCATCCTCGAATTTGCGCCGGAGGTGGCCGATCGGATCGACCTGGCGCTGGTCCCCGTCGACGCAGCGCGCTTCGCTCCTTCAGATCAACAGCCACGGGGGCGCTACCTGCTCGCGGTGGGACGGATCAACGACCCGCGCAAGAACACCGGGCTGCTGCTGGAGGCGTTTGCCCTGGTGCGCCAGCAGCACCCTGACCTGACCCTGGCCCTGGCCGGGGACGCGCCGGGGGAGGCCCTGCTTGAACGGCGCGACCGGCTTGGCCTGGGGGATGCCGTCGATTTCAGAGGGGAAGTCTCGGCGGAGGCCCTGCTCGACCTCTACCGGGGCGCGCAGCTTTTTCTGATCGGGAGCACGCAGGAGGGGTTGGGGATCGTCATGCTGGAGGCGATGGCCGCCGGGACGCCGGTCGTCGCCACCGACTGCGGCGGGCCGGAGGGGATCGTCGTCGCTGGGCAGACAGGCGCGCTCGTCCCCAACAACGACCCGCAGGCGATGGCGGAGGCGATCCTTGCCCTGCTCGACGACCCCGATCGCCTGGAGACGCTGCGGAAAAACTGTGCGGCCTTCGTTAAAGAGCACTGTGACATACCCGTGGTGGAAGCGGTGCTCCGGCGGCACTACGAGGAAGCTTTTAGCGGAGATCGGACGGCTGTCTGGCGATCTCCCATCTGGAAATGGCTGGCGGCGGCCTGGGCGGTGTTTGTGTTCGTGATGTACATGCAGCACCAGATGACGCTGCTCTGGCCCTCGATCCGGGCGCAGTTGATCGAGCCGCTGCTGGAGGCCATGCGGTGATCGGCTTACTGGTGAATATACTGCTGGCGGGGTTGGTTCTGCTGGCGATCTACGGCGTGGGGCGCGCCCTGCGGCGGCTGGCCCCGCTGACCTTCTGGGGAAGGGCCGCCGATTTGGCCTATTCACTGGCCTTTGGGCTGGGAGCGCTGACCACACTGCTGTTCGGGCTGGCGCTGCTGGGGCTGCTGCGCCCGGCGGCAGGCTGGGCGCTGCTGGCCGGTGGGCTGGCGCTGGCAGGCTGGCAGGTTGCCGATCTGCGAGATGACCTCAAGGCAGGCTGGACCGTCCTGCGCGAGGTGCTCGCCGCCTCCTGGTTTGTCAGGGTGGTGATCCTGCTGGGGGCGGCCTACGCGCTGCTCAACTTGGTTGGCGATTTGGCCCCACCCGTCGAGGGCGACACGGTGCACCAGTACCTCCTGCTGCCCCGCTACTGGGTCGAGGCGGGCCGCTACACCCAGCCCACCAACATCTGGGCCGCCACCCTGCCGGGCAACATGATGATGCTTTCCGCCTGGGGACTGCTGCTGCGGGGGACAACGCCTGTGGGATACAGCCTGGCCTCGCTGATCACCGGGCTGGGGATGAGCGCCTTCCTGGCGTTGGGCGTCTTCGCGCTGGCCCGCACCGCCTTTGGGCGCGGCCCGGCGGCGCTGGCCGCGATCGTGGTCTACACCATGCCCGACGCGGGCTACCTGGCCCAATCGGCCAAGGTGGACATGGGCTGGGCGTTCTTCGAGGCGCTGGCGCTGGCCGCCGTCCTGCGCTGGATGGACTCCAGCCGGGACGACCCCAAAAATCCAGGATCGATCCGCTGGCTGATCCTGGCCGGGCTGTGCCTGGGCTGGGCGGCAGGGTCGAAAAACCAGACGTTTATCAGCGTGGCGCTGCTGGGCGGCTGGATCGTCCTGCGGGAGGCTTTCCGGGGGGAATGGCGGGGTCTGGTGCGGGTCGGACTGGCGTTTGGAATCAGCACGCTGCTGACCGGCTTCCCCTATTACCTGTACAACGCGATCGCTCACCTCAACCCTTTTTACCCGGTCTTCGCCGGGCCGTTTGTCGCCCTGTTCGGCGCGACGCCCTCGCCTCGCACCGAGCTGGGCACCGAAATCTTCTACCCCTGGACGCTGGGCGGCTACCTCACCAACCTGTGGAACGCCTCGCTGGGGCACGGGCCGGACTTTTACCTGGGGTTCATCGCCGGGCCGATCTTCCTGCTGGCGCTGCCGGTCGGGATGCTGCGCGGCTGGCTGCGCGGCGAGCGCGCCGCCTGGCGCATGTTGGGCTACGCCTTTGTCTTTTCGGTGGTCTGGTTCCTGGTGAAGCAGGCCGCCCGGCATTTCCTGCCTGGGCTTGTCCTGCTGGGGGCGGTGGCGGGGTTTATTCTGTGGCACCTGGCGGCTGAACGCGGGGCAGCGGGCCGGATCGTCCAGATCATGGCGGTTTTCGTACTGAGTTGGCTTTATACATCGAGCCGCAGTTGGTCTCCGGCAACTGGGGGGATCGCCAGCGGGTCGACGACATCGCCGACGTCGACGAGTTGCTTCGCTACCTCTCGGCGCACGATATTAGATACGTCCTGGACTACAGCGCCGACCCGGAGAACGTTCCGTTGTATACCAGCCCGGCCTTCCTCGCGGCCTATGGAGAGTTGCTTTACGACGGGCCGCGCACCCAACTCTACCGGATCGCAGCCCCCAAAGGAGATTGAGTTATGTGTGGTATCTGGGGAGCCATCAACGCCGCTAACGAAAGAACTGCCGAGATCGCCACACAGGCCATGCACCATCGCGGCCCCGACGACAGCGGTTACTACGTGATCCAGGAGCCGATCCCGGTCGCGCTGGCGAACACCCGGCTGGCGATCATCGACCTCTCCCAGGCGGGCCACCAGCCGATGTGCCACGAGGATGGCCGGTACTGGATCGTCTACAACGGTGAGGTATACAACTACGCCCCCCTCAAGCTCATCCTCCAGGAACAGGGGCACCAGTTCACCTCGAACACCGACACCGAGGTGATCCTGCACGCCTACGAGGAATGGGGGCTTAAGTGCCTGGATCACCTGCGGGGGATGTTCGCATTCGCGATCTGGGACAACGTCGAGGGGAAGCTCTTCGCCGCGCGTGACCGGCTGGGCATCAAGCCCTTTTATTACAGCTACCAGTTCAACCCCAACGATTTCCGTGCCAGCACCTTCGCCTTTGCCTCGGAGCTGAAAGCGCTCCTGCGAACCCGGCTGGTCGAGCCGCGGCTGAACTACCCCGCCATCCACCATTACCTCTCGTTCTACGCCGTCCCTGCGCCCTATACCATACTGGAGGGCGTCGAGGCGCTGCCCGCCGGGCATTACCTGACCTATAAAGACGGCGACCTGGTGATCAAGCCCTATTGGAGCCTCCCGGCCATCGAGCCGCTGGACATGGGCGAAGAAGAGATCGTCGCCCGGCTGCGCAAGCTGCTTGAGGAGTCGATCCGGCTGCGGATGATCGCCGACGTGCCGGTCGGGGCCTTCCTGTCGGGGGGGATCGATTCAGGCGCGGTGGTCGCGCTGATGACGCGGGTCAGCGGGGAGCGGCTGCGCACCTTCTCGATTGGCTTCGGCGCGGAAGGCCAGAGCATCGACGAGCGTTCGGCGGCGCGCGTTTTGGCCGACCACTACGGGACGGAGCACACCGAGGTGATCGTCTCCGGCCAGGACGTGCGCGACCAGCTTGACCAGATCATTATAGCGATGGATCAGCCCACCGGAGACGGTCTGAATACCTATCTGGTCTCACAGGCAACCGCGCAGCACGTCAAGGTGGCGCTGTCCGGGCTGGGGGGTGACGAGTTGTTCGCTGGCTATCCCCAGTTCAAGCTGTTTGACCAATCACGCCGCGCCCAAAAGCTCTGGAACCTCGTGCCCCGCCCTGCCCGGTCGGCGGCGCGCCGGGCGGCAGCCGTCACCGGGCCGCTTCAGCGGGCGTTCACCTGGCTGGACGGCGACATGTTGGAGCGCTACGAGCGGGTGCGCATCCTGTTCGACCAGGACAGCAAAATGGAAATCTACACCCCGGCGACGGTCGCCGCGCTGGCCGCGCCGGAGTCGTCGTTGGAATACCTGGCGCGCTTCCTGCACCCGGCAGAGCAGGACACCATTGCCCAGTTGACCCGGCTGGAGCTGTTCAACTACATGGCGCACACGCTGCTCCGGGATACCGACGCGATGAGCATGTCGCAGTCGTTGGAAGTGCGCGTCCCCCTGATCGACCACAAGCTGGCGGAGTTCGCGGTGCGCATCCCGGCCAGCATGAAGCTGCGCAACGCCCAGCCCAAGTGGATCTTCGCCCAGGCGCTGAAGGATATCCTGCCCGCAGAGGTGCTGACCCGCCCCAAGCGTGGGTTCGAGATGCCGGTGGCGGCCTGGATGCGGCGCGAGCTGCGCGGCGTGCTGGAAGACGTGTTCTCGCGTGAGTCGGTCGAGCGGCGCGGGCTGTTCCGCTATGAGGCGGCGCGGGCGGTTTACGACGACTTCCTGGAGAACGATACTCCGTACATGCACACCTGGGCGCTGGCCGTGCTGGAGCTGTGGATCAGGCAGACTATCGACCGGGGTATCTGACCGCCGATGCGCATCCTGATCGTCGGCACCGACACGCCAGGCGCGTTGGAACGTTACTGCGCCGACGCGCTGCGCTCGCTGGGCCACGAGGTTTCCTACCACGACCTTCACGACGAGATCATCCGCCACTGCCGGTTCCGCGAAACCCCGATTCTGAGCGAGGTTGAGCAGGCGGCGCTGCGTGGGCGCTTCAACCGCCGCCTGGTGGGGGCCGTGTTGATCGCCAGCATCCCGGCCTACGACGTGTACTTCATCTGGGACAAAGACTTGTTCGCGCCGCTCCGGGAAGCGGGCGCGCGCCAGGTGGCCTATCTGCCCTTTGGTTACGACCCGGCCCACCACCACCCGGTAGCGCTGAGCGAGGGCGAGCGGATCGACCTGCACGGCGAGGTCTGTTTTGTGGGGGGGTATACGCCGGAGCGGGCGGCGCTCTTGAGCCGGTTATCCGACCACAAAATCCGGCTGTGGGGCACGGGCTGGGAGCGCCTCCCGGCGGACAGCCCCCTGCGGGGCTGCCTGCGGGGCGGCTGGACGTGGGGGGAGGAGATGTCGAAGGCGTTCGGCGCAGCAGACATCGTATTGAACGTGATCCGGGCGCAGAACGGACAGGCCCACAACATGCGCACCTTCGAGGCTCCGGCCTGTGGCGCGTTCATGCTCAGCACCCGCACGCGCGATCAGTTGGCCTGGCTGCCGGAGGGAGTTGGTGCGGGCTATTACCAGGATGCGGAGGAGTTGGCCGAGAAAGTAGCCTATTACCTGCGTCACGAGGATGAGCGGCAGCGGATCGCGGGCGAAGGCCACCGCCTGATCGTGGAAGGCGAACACACCTACCGCGACCGGATGCGAACGTTGATCGAGACTCTTGAGCATCTCCATCCCGCTGAAAGCTGAGGGCTGAAAGCTGGCCGCTAAAAAGCGTATCCTTTATATCCATCATGGGGGCGGGATCGGCGGCGCGCCGCTGAGCCTGCTCTACCTGCTCAGGCAGCTCGACCGGGCGCGCTATGAGCCGGTCGTGGTGACGCTCAAGCCGGGGCCGGTGGTCGACCTCTACCGGGCGGAGGGGATCGAGACGCGCGTCGAGCAGGGGATCAGCGATTTCAGCCACACCACGCTGGAGTGGTACGGCGGGCGGGACTGGTGGCGGCTGCCGGGCAAGCTGCTGCGGGTTCCCGCCTCGATCAGGCGGACGCGCAGGCTGGTCGAGGACATCAACCCCGACCTGGTGCACCTGAACTCCTCAACGCTCGCCCCGGCGGCGCTGGGCTGCGCGCGGGCGGGCGTGCCCATCGTCTGGCACATCCGCGAGCCGCTGGCGCGCGGCTATCTGGGCATCCGGCGCGGGCTGATCCGGCAGGTCATCCACCGGCACGCCGCGCGTGTGGTCGCGATCAGCCAGCACGACGCCGACCAGCTCATCCCCGGCGAGCAAATTCGTGTGATCCACAACTTCGTGGATTTCGATCAGTTTGATCGCACCCTGAGCGGAGACGCGGTGCGCAAGGAGTTAGCAATCGATCCCGGCGTGCCGGTCGTGGTGATGCTGGGCGGGATCGCCGAGCCGAAAGGCACGCTGGTGCTGGTACGCGCGCTCCCCCAATTGCTGCGTAAAGTGCCCGGCGCGCGGGTGATCGTGGCCGGGCCGCCTCCGAAACCGCTGGCCGAGCCGGGGCTAAAAGGGTTTGCCAAGCGGCGGCTGCGGGTGGACGCCTACCAGCAGGCGGTGGCCGATGCGCTGGACAGGCTCGACGCGCAGGCGCGGCAGGCGATCATTTTCACCGGCATCCGGCAGGACATCCCAGCAGTGCTGGCGGCCTGCGATTGCCTCGTGTTCCCCTCGGTGGTGCCACACTTCGCCCGCCCGGTGATCGAGGCGGCGGCGATGGCGAAACCGGCGGTCGCCTCCGACCTGGGCGGCCCGCGCGAGCTGGTCGTGGACGGCGAGACGGGGTTGCTCGTCCCCCCAAACGCCCCGGACGCGCTGGCCGACGCGCTGGCGGGTTTGCTCGTCAGCCCGGACAGGGCGCGCGCGATGGGTGAGGCGGCCTACCGGCGGGCGCTGATGATGTTCGACGCGGCGAAGAACGCGGCGGCGACCATCGCGCTCTATGATGACATCCTGGGGCCGGGATGATGGCCCCGATTCCCCCCCGACACCTGCCGCGATTGCTCTGGCGGCGGCTCGCCCGCGAGCTTCGTAAACAGGCCGCCCCCACCGAGCCGCGCCCCCTGCACGTCGACGACAGGATGGTGGCGGTCGCCCGGCGCTTCGCCGAGCGGCAGACTCCCCGGTTCTTCCCCCTCACTCCCGAAACAGCCCGGCTGGTCGCCCGGCATTACCCCGACGCGCGCGCCGCCACCATCCGGCAGGCAGACGCGATCCGCGAGCACCGCTTCGACCTGCTGGGGTCGGGCGAGACATACCTGGGGGAGCGCATCGACTGGCACGCCGACTTCAAGAGCGGGCATCGCTGGCCGCTGGCGCACCACACCCGGTTGGCGCTGACTGCGTCGGAGGGCGGCTTCGACGTGAAAGTGCCCTGGGAGCTGAGCCGCTTCCACCACGCCGTGCGGCTGGGGCAGGCGTATCTCTACACCGGCGACGAGGGGTACGCCCAGGAGATTGTCGCCCAGGTCGAGGATTGGATCGAGGCCAACCCCTGCGGCTTTGGGGTGAGCTGGGCCGGGCCGATGGATGTCGCCATCCGCGCGGTGAACTGGCTGTGGGCGTATTATCACGTCGCCGGGTCGGCCAGCCTGACCCCCGGATTCGTGGCGCGCTGGTTGGCGAGCCTGCGCCAGCACGGGCGTTATCTGCTCCGCCACCTGGAGGATGGCTGGCCGCGCACTAACCACCTGATCGCCAACCTGGTCGGCCTGGCCTACCTGGGCCTGCTGCTGCCGGAATTCCCGGAGGCGGCGCGCTGGCGGCGGGTGGGCTTTTCGAGGCTGGGGCGGGAGCTGGCGCGGCAGGTCTATCCCGACGGGGTGAGCTATGAAGCCTCGACCGGCTATCACGGGCTGGTTGCCGAGATGGGGCTGAGCGTCCTGGCGTTGTGCGCCATCACGGGAGTCGCCGTGGGTGTGAAAGGATACGACCGGCTCTGGGGGATGGCGGACGTCATCGCGGCGATCAGCCAGCCAGACGGCCTCGTCCCTCAGATCGGGGACGCCGACGACGGGCACCTGCACGTCCTGAGCGTCCACGACGACCCGGAGCGCACGGCTCGCGACCAGCGCCACCTGCTGGCGCTGGCGGCGGTTCTGCGGGGCAGGGCGGCGGGCAACTGGCCGCCAGAGGGGTCAACGCCCGAAGCCCGTTGGGCAGCCCAGGCCGGGAACGAATGGCAGGACGCCCTGTGGTGTTTCCCCGAACTGGTAGAGCCATATCTCGAAGAGCGGCGGAATAGCCCTCCACCGGTTGAGGTCGGATCGCGCGGGTTCCCGCAGGGCGGCCTCTACCTGATGCGGCGGGGCGACCTGCACCTGACGGTCGACGCGGGCGGCGTCGGGCAGGACGGGATGGGCGGGCACGCGCACAACGACACGCTCGGCCTGACCCTGTACGCCTATGGCCGGGAGTTCCTGGTCGACCGGGGCAGCTACCTCTACACGGTGACCGTGCACGCCTGGGAAACGGCCCCCGATTACGATTTCTTCGACGCCTCGCACGACGGTTACCGGCGGCTCGCCCCCGGAATCGTCCACCGGCGGCGTGTGCTCTTCGATAAGCAGGCGGGGGCTTGGGCCGTGCGAGATAGCCTCATCCCGGCCTCTCCTGGCGGGGAGTTCGAGGCGCAGGTCGACCTGTGGTTCCAGCTCGCCCCGCTGCCGCTGGCGCTCGACAAGGCGGGGAATTCAGTCCATACCACCCTCGGAGACGGCCCGAATCTGCTGATCCTGCCCCTGGGCGCGTTCCCGCTGAAAGCCTCGATCGGCGAGGGATGGCACGCGCCGCGCTACGGGGTGCGGGTGCGCGCTCCCTTTGCCAAATTCGGCGGGCGCGTTAAGATTCCCACCGACCTGACCGTGTTGCTGTATCCATACCAGGGCGAGGGTGACAGCAGCACGGCTCGATCTATCGGGGAGAGGATCATCCAGCGTCTCGGCAGGCAGATCGGCTGAGGCGCACGACCCATGAAACAGGTATTTTTTGACGGCAAGGGCAGACTGCTGATCCAGGAGCTTCCCGCCCCGGAGACCCCGGAGCGGGGCGCGCTGGTGCGCGTCTACGCCTCGCTGATCTCCGGTGGCACCGAATCGACGCTCGCCGCGGGCGGCGGGAGCCTGCTGCGCAAGGCACTCGAACAGCCGGAGCTGATTGGGCAGGCGCTGCAATTGGCCGCGCGCGAGGGCTTCAAGTTCGCCGCCGGGGCAGTGCGTGACGTCTCCGAGGGCTGGATTCCCGCCGGATACAGCGCCGCCGGCGTGGTCGTCGAGGCCGGTGCCGAGGCCGGTGGCCTGCGGGCCGGTGACCGGGTCGCCTGCGCCGGGGCGGGCTTCGCCAACCACGCCGAATACGACGCCGTGCCGAAGAACCTGATGGCCGCCATCCCGGAAGCAGTGAGCTACCGGCAGGCGGCCTTTACCACGGTGGGGGCGATCGCCTTGCAGGGCGTGCGCCGGGCTGAGGCCGCCCTGGGCGAGACCGTCGTCGTGGTCGGCCTGGGCCTGATCGGCCAGTTGGCGGCCCAGCTTCTCGACGCGGCGGGCTGCGTGGTGATCGGCTCCGACCCGATCGCGGAGCGGCGCGAGTTGGCCGCCCGGCTGGCGGGCGCGCAGACCATTGACCCCACTCAGGGGGACGCCGCCGCCCAGGTGATCGCGCTGACCGGCGGGGCCGGGGCGGACAAAGTGCTGTTGTGTGCGGCGACCGGCAGCAGCCAGCCGACGAACGACGCCTTCAAGATGTGCCGCGAGCGGGGGCGGGTGGTGATGGTCGGCGCGATGGGCATGGACCTGGAGCGCGCCGAGTTTTACAACCGCGAATTAGACTTTGTGATCTCGCGCTCGGCGGGGCCGGGCCGCTACGACCGGGCCTACGAAGAGCAGGGGATCGACTATCCCCTGGGTTACGTGCGCTGGACCGAAGGGCGCAACATGGCCGCCTTCCTCCACCTGGTGGCCGAGGGCAAGCTGGATGTCGACTCGCTGATCGGTGCCGAATACCCGGTCGAGGAAGCCGATGACGCCTACGAGGCGATTGACAAAGGCGCGCTGGGCGTGCTCCTGACCTACGGCGAGCCGCCCGATCCCCTGGCCGTGCCGCAGCGCTTCATCGTGCAGGGAAGCGTCAGGCCGCGCGGCGCTAAGATTGGGCTGGCGCTGGTCGGTGCGGGGTCGTTCGCCAGGGCTACTCACCTGCCCAACCTGAAGGCCAGCCCCTATTTCGCCGTCAAGGCGGTGGTCAGCCGGGGCGCGTCGGCGCAGCAGGTCGCCCGGAAAGCGCGCTCGGCGCTGATCACCACCGACCTGACGGCGGCGCTGGCCGATACAGATGTCGACGCGGTGCTGATCGCCACCCGCCACCACCTGCACGCCGGGCAGGGGGTCGCGGCGGCCCAGATGGGCAAGCACGTCTTCGTTGAGAAGCCGATGGCCCTCACCGTAGCCGACTGCCAGGCGATGATCGAAGTAGCTCAGGCTACCGGCGTGCTGTTGACGGTCGGCTTCAACCGGCGGGCCGCGCCGACCGCGCAGGCGCTCAAGGCCGCGCTGGATCGGGCGGGGGGGCCGCGCACGGTCGTCTACCGGGTGAACGCCGGGGCGATCCCCCCCGGCCACTGGCTGAACGACCCGCTTGAGGGCGGCGGGCGGCTGCTGGGGGAGGGCGTCCATTTCATCGACTTCGTCTGCGGGATGGTCGATTCCGCCCCGCTGAGCGTCAGCGCCCAGGCCAGCGCCGATGGGCAGGACTTCGCCCTCACGATCCGCTTTGCCGACGAGTCGCTGGGCGTGGTGGTCTACACCGCCCAGGGCGACCCTGCCTTCCCCAAAGAGCGGGTGGAAGCCTTTGCCGGGGGCGGCGTGGCCGTGCTCGACGACTTCCGCTCGCTGACCTTCACCGGCATGGCGGGCAGGGGGATTGACGGCAAACAGGACAATGGCCACCGCGCGCTGCTGGATAACTTCGGTGCGGCGATTGGAGGCAAGGGAACGCTGCTGGTGACGGGCCGCGACGGCCTCCGCGCGACCTGGATCGCGCAGAGCGCGCTGGACAGTATCGCGAACGGGCAAACCGTCAGCCTCAGATGATTACCGGGCAGGATTTCATCGTGCTCTCGACGCAGGATTGGGATGCGCTGCCCACCCGCAAGCACCGCTTCGCGCGCTGGTTTGCCGAGGGTGGCAGCCGGGTGCTGTACGTCGAGCAGCAGATGCACTGGGCGGGCTGGCTGGCCGATCTCAAGAACCAGTTCAGCCGGGCGTGGCGCTGGCTGCGCGGCCCGCGTCAGGTCGCCCCGAACCTCTGGGTGTTCACGCTCCCGATCGTGCTGCCCTTCTTCCAGATGTCGGGGCTGATCAACCGGGCCAATAACCTGTTCCTGCTGCCGGTGCTCCGGGCGCAGGCCCGGCGGCTGGGCTTCGAGCGCCCGGTGCTGTGGACGTACACGCCGCACTCGGCGGATTTCGTGGGGCGTCTGGGCGAGCGGGCGGCGGTCTACGAGTGTGTCGATGACTTCACCTCGTCGAGAGGGCTGATCGATCCCAAGGTCATCGGGCGGCTTGAGCGCCGCCTGATCGAGGCGGTCGACCTGCTGATCGTCACCGCCCCCGCGCTGCTTGAGTCGAAGCGAGCGGGCGCGCGGCGGGCGATCCTGGTGCCCAACGGGGTCGAGGCCGAGCACTTCGCCCGCGCCGCCGACCCGGCATTGATGGTAGCAGAGAAACTGGCTGGGCTGAAGCCGCCGGTGGTCGGCTACCTGGGCACGCTGAATTACTGGATCGACACCCACCTGCTGGGGCGGCTGGCCCGCGAGCACCCCGATTGGACGCTCGTGCTGGTCGGCCCGCACGACCTGCTGGCCGATCTCAGTCCGCTGGAAGGGCTGCCCAACGTGGTTCGCACCGGGCGGGTGCCCTATGCCGACCTGCCGGGGTATGTCAAGGTGTTCGACGTATGCCTGAATCCCTACGTGCTGGACGGCGTGGCCGAGCATTGCAGCCCGCTCAAGTTATACGAGTACCTGGCGTCCGGGAAGCCGGTCGTCTCGGTGGACATGCCAGAAGCGCGCCAGTTTGCCGGGCTGGTGCACATCGCACGGGACTCGGACGAGTTCGTCCGGCTGGTCGAAGGCGTGCTTGCCGACGGCGACGGGGATTCGGCGGCGCGCATGGCGGAAGCGCGCAATCACACCTGGCGAAAGCGGTTCGCCGACGTATCGACGGCGCTGGCCGACGTGCTGGCGGCGAGCGCCGGGTAAGGCGGGGGTAGG
>JARRJX010000322.1:0-3848 GCA_037388645.1 Chloroflexota bacterium | reverse complement strand
CTCCTGGGCAAACTCGAAGCGCGAGCACGCCCCTTCGTTCACCAGATGGAAGATTCCCCGGCCCCCGATCTCGATCAGCTTTCGCAGCCCATCGGCCAGGTCGGCGGCGTAGGTCGGTGAGCTGACTTCGTCGGTGACCACCTTCGACGTTTGCCCGGCCTTTGAGCGGGCCAGCATCTTGTGGATGAAGTTCGTCCCGCCCTGCGCGTAGAGCCAGGCCGTGCGCACGATCATGGTGCGCGAGCACAGCTTCTCGGCCACCTGCTCCGCCACGAACTTGGAATAGCCGTAGGCGTTGACCGGGTGACGCGGGTCGTACTCCTGATAAGGGGCCTGGGCAAGCCCGTCGAACACCTCGTTCGTGCTGATCGCCACCAGCAGCGCCCCCACCGCCTCCGTCGCCGCCGCCACGTTGTACGTCCCCACCCCGTTGATCCGCACCGCCTCACGCGGGTGCTCGGCGCAGTAATCGACCGCGGTGAGCGCGGCGGCGTGCACGACGGCGTCGGGCCGAAACGCCTCGAACGTCTCCAGCACCTGCCCCCGGTCGGTCATGTCCCAGTCGGGCAGGTCGCCACCCTCGACGGTGTGCCCGTCCAGGCTGAGACGCAGGGCGGCTCCAAGCTGTCCACGAATACCGGTGATATAAATCCGCACTTTCCACTCCGGGGGAATGGGTCGAAGCGACTGTGATCGGCTCAATACAGGCAAAACGCCGCGGCCCCTTGCCTGCCGGGGGAGAATTATACCCTCATTTTCTGATTGGCTGCGAGGACAAAGCCCATCTCGAAACTGGCGCTTTCGGCAAGGTGCGTTCTCAGTTACGCTGAAAATCCCATGGGAATTGTGGTATAGTAAGTTTATGCAGCCTGTTATATTTTGGAGAGGCTGGCCGTTGGATGGCCCCTGCGGGCTGCACGCAGTAGCCGTGCCCGGCTGCTCCCCTCTACCGACGCCGCCACAAACCCACCGGCACGGCGGTAGCACATTCATCCCTGACCGAACAACCCTTATCCGGCTCGCACACCGCAGCCCGCATCCCTCCCACGAGGCGAGGCTGTCAGGCATTTCGTACAGTGAGATAGACGACAGATTTCAGGAGGTAAGGTCGATGACCGATCCCTTGAAAATCTTGACCCCCAACCGGGGGGATGATGAGCAGGGCACGTCTTCTGAGCTTCTCTCACAGGTAGCCAGGCTGTACTATCTGGACGGAAAGACACAAAAGCAGATCGGCGAGGAGCTGGGCTTCTCACGCCAGAAGGTCCAGCGCCTGCTCCAGAAGGCGCGCGAGCTGCGCATCGTAGAGATTCACGTTCATTCGGTACCCTTTCTCCATACCGAGCTGGAAAACCGGTTCAAAGAACACTTCCCTCTCAAGGAGATGGTCATCGCCCCCGCCCACCCCGACGAGCAGTACCGGCGCGTATTGGTGGCGCGGGCTGCCGGGGCCTACCTGGAGCGCGTGCTCTCGCCGGGGATGATCGTCGCCGTGGGCCTGGGGCGAAACGCCAGCCAGGTCGCCTCCTACTTCTGCCCCACCCGGCCCATCGACTGCACCTTCGTCAGCGCGATCGGCGGAGCGTCCCTGGCTGGGTCGGAGATCGACCCCGACCAGATTTGCGCCACCTTTGCCGCCAGGGCCGATGCAAAGGCCGTGAGGCTCAACGCCCCCACTTTCATGGAGAACAGCCAGGCCCGCAACGCCTTGTTCGAGCAGGAGGGGATCAAAGAGGCCCTGGAGCTGGCTAGGCAGGCCAGCATCGCCATCATGGGCATCGGCGCAGCCAGCGATGAGTCGATCCTGGTCAGGATAGGCGGCCAGTCCGAGGCCGAGGTCCACCGGCTGCGCGCGATGGGGGCGGTGGGCGAGGTGCTGGGCAACTACTTCGACCGGGAGGGGAACCACCTCAAGTCAGACCTGGAGGGACGCCTGGTCGCTCTCACCATACAGGAGCTGCTTGACATCCCCCTGGTGATCGTGGCGGCCAGCGAAGCGGACAAAGCGCTTCCCGCCCTGGCGGCTCTACGGGCGGGGGTGATCGACGCCCTGATCATCGACTGTGATCTGGCGATTGAAATCCTGAAGCTGGCCGGGGTCAGCGACCTGCCCGACACCTGCAATTGAGCAGGTCGAGGCATTCCGGCGGTGCAGTAAACTGGATCACCTTCTCAAGGAGTACAGATTCACGAGCCCGCCCCACGCCGCAGCCGCAGGGCCAGCGGCGCAGCCCGGCGATAGACCCATGCCATCACGATTTGCAGCCCCGCCACAAGCACGATCCCCGCGCCCAGCGCCAGGTAGCTCAACGGGTACTGCCAATACGTCCACCATCCTGGCCACATATTGCCGAGCGCGATCACTGGCTGCATGCTCGTGTACCGTGGGCTGCTCAGTGTCACCAGGATCAGAATCGCCAGCCCCAGCCCCCAGGTCACCAGCAGCAGTTGCGCCAGCCCAAGCCCCAGCCGCGCGCTGACCGCCATCCAGCGGCGGCTCTTCCGATCCGGGGCCAGGGCCGCGCCCAGCGCTCCCAGGGCGGTGCTGCCCCGCACTCTCAAGAAGGGCCCGGCGAGCCAGTAGGCGGCGAACACGGCCATCACCCCCAGCATCAGGATCAATGTCGTCCGGTCGAGCCGGACAAAGGCTTCCCGTGTGCGGATCGAGTCGGGCAGGGCCAGGGCGCCGCGATAAACCACCACACCCGCCCCGACCACCCAGAACAGCACCATCAGCCGTAAAGCGAACAGTGCGAGCGTCGGGATCAGCAGCCATCGGCGGATTACGATCAGGCGGGGGCGGGGGTTGCAGCGCTCACCGATTGCCGACGCCCCACCGCTCGCCGCTATTAGCCCCAACAGCCAGTGTGCGAAGACCTGACACACGATCAGCACCACCAGCCCAGCGGTGAACCGCTTTTCGAACAGGTATTGCTGGGGACTGGCCGCCCAGAAAGGTGCCTGGCGGAAGAAGAGCACGATCAACAGGCCGACGATTGCCAGAGGCCCGATCACAGCCGCGGGCAGGCAGCCAAGCCGGGACGCCCGCCGCAGCGTGCGCTTTTTGATTCGCAAGCCCTCCCGCTGCGCCGTCTTCTTCACCGGGGCTTCCGGCATTCTGACAGGCCCCTCACACTGCCAACCGGCGGCAGCGCCACCGGGTGATCGCCAGCGCACCCAGACTGAACACCACCTGCCAGACCAGGATCGCAAACAGCCAGGCCGCAAAGGACAGGCTGATCACCCAGGACACCTGGAGCGGCGTAGGCTCCGGCCAATCGTGGAAAAACGCCATCGGCGCGTACCGCGGCGCGGCCCAGTTAGCCGCCAGCACGAACCCGATGAAGAACAGCGCGGCGATCCCGACCATCACCGACAGCACCCACAGGACCAGCCGGACGGTCAGCCCTACCACCACCGCGTTCGCGCGCGAGCGGGCGAACGCCGAGGCGGCCATGCCAAGTGCGCTGTTGAAGTAAAACTGGAGCCAGGGCTGCGCGGCGTAATAGACCACGAACAGGGCAATGGGTATAAGCGGCGGGAGCCACAGCCCGTCGAACACAAAGCGCCGCAATTCAAGCGGCCCCATATAGTAAAAGACATCCCTGGATAGATAATAGCCAAAGAGCAGCAGCAGCGTGCCCAGACTGGACGCCCGCAGGATCACCAGGCCGCCGAGCGGCCCCCGCAGGTTGCGGATCACGGCGGCGTACTTGGCGAGGATCACCTCGCGCAGGGGCATCGTGGTCGTGCGCAGCAAGCGCCAGCTTTGCAGCTCGACCTCCCCGCTGATCGTCGGCGCGGCCAGCGCGATCACCAGCACGTTCGTCATTGCCCCGATCGCGAAC
>JARRJX010000321.1:0-3851 GCA_037388645.1 Chloroflexota bacterium | reverse complement strand
GACCAATGACCATATTCAAGTAGCTGCTGGATAGGCGTCGATGGCGAGAATGGCGCTGGGCTTCGACTGGGCCATGTATATGAACACCAGCCGGCTCAGCAGCGCCCTCTCCGGATAGTCAGCACAGCGGCCTGCCGTCTGGCACCACTCTTCGTAAACCGAGACCAGGGCCAGATCCTCGAAGGGGTTCAGTGGCGGGGTCCCGGGCCAGGGGCAACCGCCTGGCTGCGGGCCTCATCGGGGAAATGGGAGGGCGCGGCGGTCCAGAAGCGCGCCCCGTAGCGCTCCACCACCTGTGCCTCTCCGCTGGCCTCCAACTCACCCAATGCCTCGCTCACCTGGCCCGGCGCCCACTGCGCCAGTGTTCGCTCCAGTTCCTCCTGGCGCATGGGGTGGCGGGTGATGATGCCGACCACCGCCTCGACCACATTGCGGAAGTCGCCGAGGTCAAAGGTTCCCTCAATCGGGTGCATCACCTCGGCCGCATCGCCCAAGATGGCCACCGCCCGCATCAAACCCTCCTTGTCGGGCGGCTGAACCCAGGTTTCCACTGGTGGACGCGTGGGTAGGTTAATGGCCACCCGGTCCGGCCGGACACGGCGCAAGATCGTGGCAATGTCGCTCAGCGCTTCCTCGGTGTCGTTCAGACCCCATACCAGCATCACTTCCGGCCAGAGTTCCCCCTGGTATACTCGCCGAAAGGCTGTGAGGCCCTTCACCAGGCGCTCATATGTGACCTCGGGGTGAGGGCGGTTGACCTTCAGATATAATGCGCGCTTTCCGGCGTCCAGGCTCGGCATCACCGCGTCGGCGGTGGCCAGCGCCTGGCGCACTTGTGGCAGGTACAGCAACGACCCGTTGGTGATCACCGCCACTGGTAGGTCGGTCAGCGCTTTCACCTCTCGGATCATTCTGCCGATACCGGCGTGCAGCGTCGGCTCGCCTGACCCGACGAAGGTCACCCAGGCAATCTCTCCCGGCGCGTGGGTACCAGCGCCTCCCGTATCTCGTCCAGGATGACATCTGGCGGCGCATACTCTTTGCGTACACTGACCAGCGGCACCGTGCGCCCAAGCTGGCAGTACACGCAGTTCCAATTGCAGGTCTTGAGCGGGATCGGATCGATCCCCAGCGATTGGCCCAGCCGTCGCGAGGGCACCGGGCCGTATACATACTTCATCGGAGCTCCTCCTCCCTTAACCTGCTCTGCTGCCAAACAGGGCGGTGCCGATTCGGACGACGTTGGCTCCCTCTTCGATGGCTATCTGATAGCTGTTGCTCATGCCCATCGAGAGGTAGCGCATCGTGATATTCGGCAAGTCTGAGTCCGCAAGGCGCTCGAACGCCTCGCGCGTCGCCCGGAAGTATGGTCGGGCATCCCCCGGGTCGCCAAAACGGGGCCCCATTGTCATCAGTCCCTCCAGGTGGAGGTGTTCCATCCCCGCTACGGCAGCAGCCAGCTCATTAACCTTTTCAGGCAGCACCCCGGTCTTGGAGCGCTCCCGGCCGCTGTTAATCTCAATCAGCACTGGCATGGTCTTATCGTGCGCCGCGCAGCGCTCATTTATCGCCCGAGCCAGCCGGACCGAGTCCAGCGTCTCAATCATGTCGAACAGATAGATGGCCTCGAGAACCTTGTTGCGCTGCAGGTGCCCGATCATGTGCCAGGTCACCCTTCTTCGCACGGCGGGGATCATATCCGCCGCCTCCTGCACGTAGTTGTGCCCGACGTGCGTGATCCCGGCTTCGATGACCGCCTCGACCTCCAATAGTGAGCGCCCCTTGGCGGCGGCAATCACGGTCACGCCCGGCGGGACGGCATCCAGAACGGACTTGACGCGACTGGCGATTTCGACAGCTTGTTCCACTATTCCCCCTTCCGCTTCTGATAGACGATTCAGGTACGCCCTTTAATCAAGTGGGACCACTTCCCTTCCCTGAGCCAGCGCTGCCTGCACCGTGGGGAAGCGTGAGAGGTCAGTATGGGGCAGGAACAGCGCGGATGTGAAGGCGTCGAAGAACCTGTTGTCGGCGGAAAGCTCGATGTATGTCATGCGGGCTGCGATGTCTGCGATGCGTGCCCTCGCCTCGCGGTCCAGCAGCGCCAGATATGCGCCCCGGACGGATGTGTTGCCCAGGAAGTGAAAGCGTTCCCAGGGCATATCGGGCAGCAGGCCGATTTCGACCGCCTTCTCGACGTTGATGTATTTGCCAAACGCGCCGCCGATCAGCACCTGCTCGGCCATCTCCAGCGGCACGCCGACGCTGTCGGCCAGCACGGCAAAGCCGGCGTAGATGGCCGCTTTGGCGCGCACCAGGTTGTCGATATCCACGTGGGTGATGGCGATATCGCTGCTGTTCTGGGTTTCCTCACCCCAGGCGATGACGTACTCCGGGCCGTGCTGGCCTTCGCGCACTCGCTCGGTGGGCAGGGTGAGATCGATGTTGCCGCCCCTGTCCAGCAAGCCGGTCAGGAACATCTCAGCCAGCAGCGCGATCAGGCCGCTGCCGCACAGCCCGCGCGGCTTGACGTTGCCGATCACACGAAAGGTCGGCTCGTAGGTGTCGCCGTTGATCCAGACCTCCTCGATAGCGCCTTTAGTGGCGCGCATGCCGTGCAGCACGCCTGCCCCTTCGAAGGCCGGGCCAGCCGAGCAGGCGCAGGTTACCAGCCACTCGAGGTTGCCAAGCACCATCTCGCCGTTGGTGCCCACGTCCATGAAGAGCGTGATCGCCTCCGTGTCGTTCAAGCCCGACGAAAGCACACCAGCGCTGATGTCGGCCCCCACGTAACTGGCGACGCCCGGCAGGCAGTCCACAGTCGCTTCGGGGTTAATTTTCAGCCCAACCTCGTGTGCCTTGAGTGTGGGGACATGGTTGACGGCGGTCACAAAGGGCGTCAGGCGGATGCTTTCGGCGGGGATGTCCAGGAAGAGGTGCATCATGGTGCTGTTCCCAGAGACGGTGGCTTTGACCACGTCCGCCGGGTCAGCCTGGACGCGCTTACACGCTTTGTCGAGCAACTCGTTGATGGTTTCCAACGCAAGGTCCCGGATTTCAACGTGGCCCTCGTTCTTGCTGGCGTAGATGATGCGCGAGATGACGTCCTCGCCGCGCGCAATCTGGCCATTGTATTCGGCCACCTGCGTCCACACTTCGCCTGTGAGCATGTCCACCAGCCACAGCGTGACGGTGGTGGTGCCGATGTCGATGGCGACACCCCACAGCGGCGCGTCGGCGGGGATGTAGTCAGGCCGCAGGGCAATTAGGCGCACCAGGCCGTCAGGCCTGTCCCAAGCATCCGTGTCGAGGATGGCGGTCACCTGCCATTCGCCTTCGCGCAAGGCAGGCCCAATCTGCCTGAGAGTCGCGAGGGAAGCCTGCACCCCAGACACCCCGCCCTGTTGGCGGAGCGCAGTTTGGAGGCGGCCCCAGTCATCGGTCTGGTCGTTCATGCTGGGCGGCGACAACGTCAGCGGGATGCGCCGGACGGTCTGCACAGTGGCCGGATCGTAGCCCGGCGGGATGGTCACCTCGGCGGCGGTGAGGTTGGTGGTCAGACGACGCTCAATCTTTTCCTGCGGTGGGACAACGACGGCGGTATCGCCCTCCACCACTGTTTGACAGGCCAGCGCGTAACCAGCTGCCATGTCCTCTGCCGAAAGGCGCAAGGTGCTGCGACGGCGCACCGTTCCGGCCGTCACCTGGACGACGCACCGCCCGCAGCGGCCCTGCCCCCCACAAGGTTGCAGTATTTCCATACCGGCCTGGCGTGCGGCCTCGACCAGCAGTGTGCCGGTTGGGACGCGCACCGGTTCGGATGCGCCAGCGAACTTAACAAGATGGTCAGC
>JARRJX010000320.1:0-3869 GCA_037388645.1 Chloroflexota bacterium | reverse complement strand
CTGCACGGCCAGCGTCCCGTTCACGTCCAGCACCAGGTGTTGCAGTGGATAATCGCCTTTACCGGGTATGAATAAGTCGTTCATGGCTCCTCTAGTTGATGGTGATGTGGTTTGGCCTGGGTGAATAGGTCGTCAGGTCGTGTGATGTGAACCGTCTCCGCCGGGTCGGCCCCGGCCAGCCGCGCCAGGTGGGCCGGGGCGATCCCCTCCAGCCCGACCTGCCCCAGCTCGTCCGGGCCGAGCACCCGCCGCACGCCGCCCTGGCGATCCTCTGCGTCGAGCATCCCCCACAGCAGCGCGCTGGCCGTGTAAGGGGCGAGCAGGGCGACCGCAAAGCCCTGCCCGGCGAGCTGGCCGAGCGCCTCAAGCGCACCGGCTCCCCAGGCCGGGCAGGAACGCCCCACCTCTCGTGGGAATACGTCCAGGTAGCGGGGTATCTGCTCTACAGGGGGAGCGGCGCGCCCGGCCAGCCGGAACAGGCCGCACACGACTCGCCAGCGGCCTTCGCGCCACTGGGCGAGCGAGTCGTCGCCGCTCAGGTCAAGGTCGGCCCAATAGCTGTCCCAGTCGTCCTGAATTTGCCGGTAGACGCTTGCCCACTCGTCGGGGGAGCCGCCCGGCCCGGCGGCCAGCGCTCCACCCCAGGCAGCGGGCAGCGCCGCTCGCAGGGCCGCCCGGTCGAGCAGGGCGTCGGCGTGGACCAGAACCACGCGGCGCATCGGCCTATTCGGCCAGCCCGACTATCGTCAGCTCACGTGGGAAAGTGGTCAGCGAGATCGCCCCATCTTCGGTGATCAGCACGTCGTCCTCGATGCGCACGCCGACCTCGCCGGGGAGGTAGATGCCCGGCTCGACGGTGATCACCATCCCCGCCTGCAAAACCTGCGTGTTGCCCGCCACGACCGAAGGGGCCTCGTGTATCCCCATCCCGATGCCGTGGCCGGTGCGGTGGATAAAGTAGTCGCCGAACCCGGCATCCTCGATCACCCGGCGGGCGGCGCGGTCGACTTCCTGGCAGGGAACGCCCGGCCCGGCGGCGGCGCGCCCGGCAGCGTTGGCTGCCTCTACCGCCTGGTAGACAGCCCGCATCAGCTCGCCCGGCTCCCTGCTGACAAAGACCGTGCGGGTCAAATCGGAGCAGTAGCCGCTGGCTGTGGTGCCCATGTCGATCAGCAGCACGTCGCCGGGCTGGATAGCCCGATCGTTAGAGGCCCCGTGCGGCAGGGCAGCGTATGGCCCGGAGAGCGCCACCACCTCAAAAGGCGGCAGGCCGCCGCCGCGCTCCAACTGGGCGATCTCCAGCTGTTTGGCGACCTGGCGCTCGGTCATGCCGGGCTTTACCCCTTTGAGGACGGATTCCAGTGCGCCTTCGGTGATCTGGATCGCCGCCTTGATGTGGCCGACCTCCATCTCGTCTTTGATCAGGCGCAGCGAGTCCATCAGCGGGCCCCCGTCGACCAGCATGGCGTTGGGGACGTGGCGCTGGATCAGCCTCAGCTCAAGCACGCGCATCCCCAGGTAAGGCACGGCCAGGGTGTGTACCTCTGGCAGCTCGGCGAACGCCTTCTGAAAGGCCTCTTCCGGGCCTTCGCCGTCGGCCCAGGCGAAGTCCGACGCTTCGTAAGGCACGCCTGAGTCGTAGGCGGACAACTCCAGCACGGGGATCACAAAAAAGGGGATACCCTCCGAGGGGAAAAAGCCGACCGTCGGGCGCTCCATCAGGTGGAAATTAAAGCCGGTCAGGTAGCGCAGGTCGGGGCCGGGAAGCAGGGCCAGGCAGTCGACACCCTGGCCCCGAAGCGCGGCTTGCAGCCGGTTCAATCGCCCGGAATACATATCATCCTCCAAAGAGGAACAGGGGCAGATCATACCCCTGTCCGAACTCGGATTATCTAAGGAAATGGGCTGATCGCCCTGCCCGTTCGCAGGTCTAACGGCGGCGTGGCTTGGAGCGGGCAACCGCCGTCGTGGAATCCTCCGGCCCCTCACCCCCTGTGCCGCCGGTCACCGCCCCGACCACACGGGTGAGCATCTTGAGCGTGCCAAACTCGATCACGTCGCCGGTGCTCAGCCGGTGTTTGTGGCCGGGCTGTAGATATAACCCGTTCACCCAGGTGCCGTTCGTGCTGTCCAGGTCGATCAGGTACAGGCCGTCCTCGGCGGGCAGCAGCACGGCGTGCTGGCGCGAGACGCCGGACTTGCCCTTGTCCAGATGGCTGAGGTCCATGTCCGGCTGGAGGTTGCTCTTGTCGGCGCGGCCTATCACGCTGATGCGCCTGATTTCCGCCCCGACCACGTCTCCCTCAGGCGAGAGGGCCTGCAGGATCACCCGCCAGGGCTGAACCGGTCCCTGCCTGTCTGCCTTCAGCTCGTCCATCAGCCGGTCACGCCGGGAGGGCTGCCCTTCGGCTGCGTCCGGACGCACCTTTTCCAGGTTCGTCTCCGTGCTGTGGGCATCCGGCGGCCTGGCGGGCCTGGTGTTGAGCGTTTCCGTGGTTGGCTTGCGGATGGCGGGGGCAGGCCGGGTCGAATGATCAGGCTCAGGCGCAGGCTTTGGCGCGGCGCTGGCCGGTGGCGGCGCAGATGGCGCGGCTGGCTCTGGCTGGGCCGGAGCGGGAGGATTTAAGTGGTCGGTGGCCTTTTTGGCCGCCTTCAACAGACCGGGGCTGGGGCCTTTCCCGCCCTGCTCAGGGGATTGGTTGGCCTGGCGCTCCTCTGTGTCGTCCGGGGGCGTCAAGGGTTTATCTGTATCCATGGCTGACCTCATGGTATCTGAAGTACTTCCTTATTAATGATAAGCTATATGCGCCCTCCCGCAAAGGGGCCGTTCGTCCTACGTAAGAATTTTCTATCTTGAGACGGCGTCGGATGCCACGGTCAACTGATTTGCCGGGCAAGGGAGCGCCCCCGGTGTATAATCCGCCCCCATGAGCGATAACCTCACTCTCCGTGCCATAAGCCGCCGGGCCGATCTCCTGATCGGCGGGGCGGTCTTTGTCCTGGTTTTTGCGCTGTACGTCGCCAGGCTGGCCCCGGGGGTGGTCTTTGGCGACCCGGCGGAATACACCTTCGTGCCCCACATCTGGGGGATCGCCCACCCGCCTGGCTACGCCTTCCAGACGGTGCTGGGCGGCCTGTGGCAGCGCTTGGTGCCGATCGGGAGTATCGCCTACCGCGCCAACCTGCTCAGCGCGGCGGCGGGTGCGGGGATCGCCGCGCTGGTTTACGGCGCAGCGCGCGCCCTGACTTCTCCCTCGCTCGGTGGGCCGGTGGGTTACCTGCCGGGCCTGCTGGCGGGAGCCTCGGCAGGGGCGGCGACCGACATCTGGCAGCACAGCCTGCACGCCAACGCCCACATTGTGACCGTGCTGCTGGCGATGGCCAGCCTGTTCTTGCTGCTGCGCTGGTGGCGGAGCGGGCAGGATGGGGAGCTGAATAAGCGGTGGCTGTTCGCCTTCTGCCTGGTGGCCGGGCTGAGTGTGACTCATCACCCGCTGCTGGCCTTCAGCTTCCCGGCCTATGCCGCCTTCATCCTGGTCGTCTGGCCGGGTGTGGTTTATTCGGCACAGGAGCGGGCGATCAACTGGCGGACGCCGCTCACGATGGTGGGGTTCGCGCTGCTGGGGCTGAGCGTCTGGCTTTACCTGCCGCTTCGCGCCAGCCTGCCCGCCCCGCTGTTCTTTGGCCCGGATAACGTCAACACGCTGGACGGCTTCCTCGACCTGGTGATGGCACGCGGGCTGCGGGTGAACCTTTTTTACTTTGGCCTGCGCGACCTGCCCGACCGGCTGCTGGTGTTCTGGTCGCTGCTGCGCTTGCAGGCCAGCCTTCTGGTGATCGGCCTGATGGCGGTGGGCCTGGCCTGGCTG
>JARRJX010000319.1:0-5936 GCA_037388645.1 Chloroflexota bacterium | reverse complement strand
CACCAACGTGATGGTGAAGGATACACTCAGAGGATAGTGTAAGGCATCCTGCGCGGATTGGCTATTCGCGGATAGAAGTGTTTGAGGGAAGCGGTGGGGTGAAAGCGCACCAGCTTCCACCCCGAATTCGAATCGTGCCTGGCTACTGGCCGGGCGGGCCGTAGCTGCCGCTGAAGAGGCTTTCCAGCAGGCCGGGGCGGGCCTCGAACCAGGCCCCCTGGAGCAGCGTGAAGGGGATCAGGGCGGCCAGGCCAAGCGCCACCCCCAGGGTCAGCGCCCGCCAGCGCCGCTCGCCGATCACCCGCCAGGCCGTGTAGAGCACGCCAGCCGTCATCAGCAAGTGGCCGACCTGCGCCACCAGGTTGACGCCCTCCCAACTGAAGACGAACAACCCGCCGACCCCGAAGCGCAGCATCCACACGGAGGCGGCGACCATCAGGAGCGGGCTTTTCAGCAGGAAGGCGACGGCGAAGAGATAGACGCTCGGCGCGCAGGTGTTGATCATGACCCACTCGACCGGGGTGAGCC
The DNA here is from genome assembly GCA_037388645.1 of Chloroflexota bacterium. Classification (GTDB taxonomy): domain Bacteria; phylum Chloroflexota; class Anaerolineae; order Aggregatilineales; family UBA3940; genus JARRJX01. The sequence goes on along the minus strand of JARRJX010000319.1, from coordinate 5,408 downwards.
GCAGGAAGCCGAGGAAGACAAAGGTCGACCAGACGGCGGAGAGCAGGTTCAGGCCGACGATGGCCCACCCTGCCACGTCGCGGGTGAAGGGTATCTCGGCGGCCTTGAAGGGGAGCCACGACAGCGTGCGTGATTGGTCGATATCCATCGTCAGCCGCCTTTCGAGATCGGGAACTGGACTTCGGTCAGGTAGTCGCCGGGGTCGTTCGTCTCGTTCGGGCCGCGCAGGTACACCTCACGCGGGGGACCGGCCAGCCGGTAGGCGTTCGCCTCAACCCAGGCCATCAGCGCCTCGTACGCTGCGCCAACCTCCTCGTAGGGGCCTTGTATCACGCAGGTCGCCAGCTCGACGACAGGCATCTCGCGCATCGTGATGCCCAAACAGCCGCCCGATCTGCGCATACTCCGGGATCACCTCCCGCAGCGAGGCAGCTCTGACGGCCTCGTTTTTCTTCAGAATCACGTCAAATCTGGACATATTGCCCTCCTGTTCGATCTGCCTCAACCGGGCTTCGACGCGCGCCAGCCGCGCCTGATCGATCTCGATCTGCTGTTCGATCTCGGCCCGCCGCAGCTTCAGCATCCCCCGGAGCTGCTCGACCGACAGGTCGTCGTCGAGGAGCTGGCCGATCTGCTCAAGCGGGAAGCCCAGGTCGCGCAGGGCCAGGATGCGGTTCAGCCGGGGGAGCTGGTCGACGGTGTAGTAGCGGTACTGGGTGAACGGGTCGACCTGGGCGGGCGGCAGCAGGCCGATGTCGGCGTAGTAGCGCAGCGTCTTGACCGGTATCTTGCTCAGTTGTGAGAATTCGCCTATTTTGAACATCGTTTCTCCACTCCACGCGCATGGGTGAGTCCGGCCTGAAGCCGGTACATCCCTATTATGGGGTCTCCTGCGGGGGGAGAGTCAAGCGGTTGGCAGTACGCCGCCTGGCCGATGCCCGGCCTACGATTCCCTGACAGGGCGTGCCGGAAAGTTGACGGCGCGAGGGGCGGCTGGTAACGTAAGGATGGTGAAAAACAATATGCCTGACGACCCTCTGACGATCCGCCCGGCAGCGCCGGGCGATGTGCTGTATATCACGCAGCTGGCTGGTGAGCTGGGCTACCCGGCGTCACAAAACGACGTGAGGCAGCGTTTAGAGGGTATTGGGCGGGATAGCGCCCCGGCGGTGGTGTTTGTCGCGCAGCTTGGCGACGAGGTCGCTGGCGAGGTGGTCGGCTGGCTGCATGCCTACCGCTGCGCGGGCCTGCTGGCTCCTCCTTACGCGGAGATCGGCGGGCTGGTCGTCGGCGAGGCGCACCGTGGGCGGGGGATTGGCCGCCGCCTGATGGAAGAAGCGGAAGCCTGGGCACGGCAGCATGGCTGCCAGCAGGTGCGCCTGCGCTCCAACAAGGTGCGCGTGGAGGCACACCGCTTTTACGAACGGATCGGCTACGAAGCCGCTAAATCGCAGAAGGTTTATTGGAAAGCGTTATGAGTGACCGGGATGAAATCTACGACAGCCCGACGGACTGGGTCGCCCAGCACATCCGGCGTTACGTCGAGACGGATGGCCGGGAAGGCCAGCTCTGGCGGGGGGTCAACACGCTGCTGCTCACGACCCGTGGCCGGAAATCCGGCAAGCGACGCCGCACGGCGTTGATCTACGGGGAGGATGGCGACCGCCTCGTCCTGGTGGCTTCACGGGGCGGGCATAAGAATCACCCGGCGTGGTATCTCAACCTCGTCGAGAACCCGGAGGTGGAGGTGCAGGTGGGCGCGGACAAGTTCTCCGCGCGCGCCCAAACCGCCTCCCCGGAGGAGAAGGCCAGGCTGTGGCCGCTGATGACCTCGATCTGGCCCGCTTACGACGATTACCAGGCCCGGACTGAACGTGAGATTCCGGTGGTCGTATTGGAACGCATCGACTGATCCCGCCGTTTAAACGAGCTGGGTTGTAACTGAACGAGACATTATCGATAAGGGGTACGAGTTTTGACTGTTACACAACGCTATTCGAGCAGCCGCCGGGACTTTCTCCGCAAGGCCCTGTATCTGGCAGGCGGGGCGTCGATGATGTCCGTGGGGACGGCGATCTATGGAACCCGGCTGGAGCCGGAGTGGCTCAAGCTGGAGCGGATCAGCGTGCCGCTGCCCAACCTGCCGCCCGCCTTTGACGGCTACCGGATCGCGCAGTTGTCTGACATCCACGTCGGGCCGGGCACCGCCCCCTCGACGATCGACAGGGCGATCCAGATGACGCTCGCGCTCCGGCCCGACCTGATCGTGGTGACCGGCGACTTCGTCACCGGGCGGGTCGACAAGGGGGCGCTGCATGGCTACCTGGCCCGGCTGGTGGGCGCTGCGCCGGACGGCATATGGGCGACCATGGGCAACCACGATCACTGGTCGAAGGTGGAGGTGGTGCGCGAGGTACTTGAGACCGCCAGGGTTCCTGAACTGCGCAACGCCCATACGATCATCGAGCGAGATAACCAGGCGCTCTGGCTGGCGGGCGTGGACGACGTCTGGGAGCGTCACCACGACCTGCCGCGGGCGCTGACCGGCATCCCGACCGACGGGACGGCGATCCTGCTGGCCCACGAGCCGGACTTCGCCGACGAGGTGTTCCCGCTGGGGCGGGTCTCGCTTCAGTTGTCGGGCCACAGTCACGGCGGGCAGGTGCGCATCCCTGGGATTGGCGCGCCGGTAACGCCCGAATTAGGCACCAAGTACCCGATCGGGCTGCGCCAGCTGGGCGGCATGTGGCTCTACACCAGCCGGGGCGTGGGGCAGAGCCACGCGATACGGATCAACTGCCGCCCGGAGGTGACCGAGATCACGCTGGCGCGCGGATAAACATCCGAAGCCCACTGATAGACTCGATCAAAAACGCCCCTCTGTGATGGAGGGGCGTTTCGTTTACCGGTAAAACGGGTTACTGCAAGGCAGCGGCGAAGTCTAAGAGACGGTAGGTATCCCCATAGTGGGAGGTGATCGCGGTGACGATGCCGTTCTTCTGCCAGAGCAGCGTCATGCTGCGGTTCCAGTCGCCGTCGCCCTCGCCCGCCATCCAGCCGGAGTCGAACATCAGGCCGGTGGTGCCGTCGACGCTGATCTCCTGCACGCTGGCGAGATCGGGCGTGATAGGCAGCACCAGGGTGCTCGTCCAGTCGATGCTCTCGCTCAGGCGGGCGGCTTCCTGGGGGGTCATGCCCAACACCTGGAGCATCGCCTGGCCCAGGGCCTGCATGTCAACATCCGCCGGGCCGTCGGTGGTGGGGCTGGGCACCTGCATCAGCATGAAGTCGATCTCTTCCTCGCTCTCCGGCACGTCGAAGGCCATCATCACGCTGGGGGGCATGGTGAAGTCGAACGGCTGGCCGTCGATGTTCTCCGGCAGCAGGTCAGGGTCGACGTCGAGCGTGGCGAACACGCTGCGCAGGCCCTCGACGTCGGGTGTGTAGCGCATCTTCATCTGGCCCTGGACGGCCACCTCGACCGGGTCGCCGTAGCCCGATGGGACGCGTGGTGTGAACCCGGCCAGCGCGGCGGCTTCCGCCACCGAGCCGACCTCGATCGGGTCGCCGGGGTCTTCGAGTATCTCCTGCTCGCCGAAGAGGCTGCCGTCGAGGGCCGACTCGATCTCTTGCAGGCGCTCCTCGCTGACGTCGACCACGACGAAGCGCTCGACGCGGAAGATGCCAAGCAGGTTGCTGGCGAAGGCGCGCACCGGTGCCAGCGAGAACAACCCGACGATCAACGCCAGCGCGGCCACGAAGGTCGTGACTCGCTGGGCGCGTTTGCTGGTCTTAAGCTTCTCTAACATACTCATCTCCTTATACTGGTTCATTTGCATAGTCAGGGCATGCCATGCTCGCCGTGGGTCTGGCCGGTCGAGCGCGCCGGGGCCTGATTCGCCCAGCAGGTCGCTCACCTGGGCGGCCTGTGTGGCAAGCTCGTCCAGGCGTGCCCGGCAGGCGGGGCAGCCTTCCAGGTGCGCCTCCACGCGGCGGCGCTCGGCGGGCGCCAGTTCGTCATCCCGATATGCGAGCAGCGTGCCTTCAGTTGGATGACGCATGATCTCCTCCTTCTCTCTCTTGATAAGCCTTGTGGAAGGCTTTCTGGGCGCGGGCCAGCAGGGTGCCGACCGAGCCGGGCGCGACCCCGACGATGTCTGCCAGTTCGCGTGAGCAGCTTGGCCGCGCGTGGGGGGATGGCCGCCAGGGCGGCCCGCACCCGCCTCGTCGCCTCGCGCCGGGTCACTTCCTCCTCGGTGTGGGGCGGCTGCTCGGTCTCCCGTGCGGCGATCCGCTCGCGGGCACTTCGCCGCTGCTCGGCACGCAGCGCGTTGTAGCCCGTGTTGATCGCCACCCGGTACAGCCAGCCCGCCACGTTCTGATCGTGGCGCAGCGGGTAGCGGTAGAGCTTCAGGAACACCTCCTGGGCGCGGTCTTCCGCTTCCTGGCGGGTGCCGGTCAGGCGGTACAGCACGCCGTAGACCATGTCGTAGTGGCGCTTGAAGAGCATCTCATAGGAAGCTTCATCGCCCTCGCGGAAGCGTCGCAGCAGCAGGGCATCCGGTATCGCGGTCAAAGGTTCGTCCTCGCTAACTGGTATCAACATCTACCCTCTCAAACACCCCATCGGCTCAATATGTGACACACCCGGCAGCTACGATCAAAAACGGGGCGAGATGATTCCCGCCCCATACATTAATGGAATATCTGAGGGTTGTCTAGCGGTGGATGCCCACTCACCCGCCGAAGTCAACCTCGTGCGCGGCGAAGTAGGCTGCCGCGTCCTCCATCCACTCCGGCCACTCGGCGCACCACGGGGCGACCCGCACGTCGCGCACCCGGTCGGAGGTCGGGATGTAGGGCTTCAGGTCGAGCACGGGCGTGCCGTCGAAGGCGTCGATCCAGGCCAGCCGGACGATCCCGGCCTCCTCGTCGACGCCAAGCAGCGTGCAGGTCGTCAGGCCGATCAGGTTGGGGCGCACCGGCGATTTGCAGGCAAACACCCCCGCCGTGACCGAGTCTGCGTAGGGCAGTTCGGCCTGCATGATGCTCCGCAGCTCGTCCATGTCGTGCTGGTCAAACCAGAAGAAGACCTGCGCGTGGCTGAACCGGTCGAGCAGCCTGAGCGCGGGCCGGTACGGCTCCAGAATCTCCAGCCGGTAGGCACCCTCCGAGGCCCGCACGTGGCCGATCGGGTAAACGGTATACGTATCTTTGCTCCCACCCATTGTCATTCGCTCCTGAGTTATCGAGGGGTCAAATCAAGAGCCGCGCGGCGAGGGTAGTGTAGCCGATCATAGCGGGCCGGGCATGAGAAAAAGGTGGCATTTACCACGGGGCCGGGGTATAGTACCCCTTGTCATCGTGAGAAAAGTTCCTGGCACGGGTGTTCTAGAAGCCCGTGCAGC
>JARRJX010000318.1:0-3891 GCA_037388645.1 Chloroflexota bacterium | reverse complement strand
CGGGAGGGCAGCATGTGGCAGCCGACGGTGCTGACCGCGCTCACCCCGGAGATGAGCCTGACCTGCAAGGAAGCCTTCGGGCCGTTCGTGGGCCTGTACCCCTACGCGGACGTGATGGCGGCTATCGAGGCGGTCGACAGCGGCGATTTCGGCCTGCAGGCGGGGCTGTTCACCTCGGACTGGAACGTGATCCAGGCGGCCTTCGAGCGAATCGAGGTGGGCGGGCTGATGGTCAACGACGTCTCGACCTGGCGGATCGACCACATGCCCTACGGCGGCGTGAAGCAGTCCGGGTATGGGCGCGAGGGGCTTCGCTACGCCATCCAGGAGATGACCGAGATGAAGCTGATGATGATCAACAGCCGCCAGCCGGAGTAGGCGGGGACGATCGGAAACCCTCATTTGATTGGGTGATAGGGGCGAGATATATCTCGCCCCTCTATGAAATTCTATTTGCGTTCCCCGTCAGGCGAGGGCTTAGAAAAGAACTGAAAGGGGCGTCGCGCGTGACGCCCCTGATCGTTCCGGCGGAGGCTGGCTTAGCCGGGGATGATAAGCTCCTGGCCTACCAGGATGCGGTCCGGATTGGTGATGCCGTTCGCCGCCGCGAGCGCCTGCACGGTCACGCCGTAGCGGGCGGCGATGGCGGTCAGCGTCTCGCCGCTCTGCACGGTGTGGGAGCGCCCCGGAATGGTCAGGCTCATACCGGGATAGATGTAGCCGCTGGCGGGCAGGTCGTTGGACGCCTCGATCGCGCTCACGGTGACGCCGTAGCGGCGGGCGATGCTGTAGAGCGTGTCGCCCTGCTGCACGACGTATACCTGGCCTCCGGGCTGCTCGCCTGAGCTGCTGCCCGGGATCACGAGGCGCTGGCCGACGAAGATCAGATCGCTTTGCAGGTCGTTGGCGACCCTGAGCGCGGCGACCGTCACGCCGAAGCGAAGCGAGATGCGGTAGAGCGTGTCGCCGCTGCGCACGGTGTAGATCAGCCCCCCGGTTTCGCCCGGCGGGACGGTGACGGTGAGCGTGTAGTCGATGGCGTCGGTGGTGGAGTTGTACACGCCAATGGTGTAGTAGCCGGTGTGCTGGAGCACCTCGGTGAGACCCGGCTTGCCCTCGTCCTCGGCGAGCAGGTATTCCTGGGTGGAGTCATCCAGCACGGTGACCCCGGTCCCCTGGCTGGTCTCGACGTCGAGCGTCTGCCCGGCCTCGATGTAGGCCCGGTAGAAGTCCTTGTCAGTCGAGCTGTCCAGCCGAGCCGAGACGGTTTCGGAGGTTTCCCCAGGCTGGAACTCCAGATCGGTGACGTCGCCTTCGCCCTCCTGGGCGAACGCCGGTGCAGCCAGCGAGGCCAGCAGAAAGACGACGAGCACAACCGCACCTGCTTTGAGTTTACCCTTCATTATGATGCACCCCTTAATTTATGGGGAACACAAATAGCATTCGCACTACCCAGGGGCGAGCACTCTCTCCCCCTTACTGCCCAAACGTGCGAGTTTGAATTGATTCCCCTATTACCTCACTTAATTGTATCGAATAAAGCTTGAGATGCCGCAGCAAAACCTATCGGTAAATTCGCTTCGCTCATTCCGGGCGGGCACGAATGGGCGCGGCTTCGACGATTTACGGATAGATGCTCAGCCGGGTGTGGCGACGTTGAACGGCTCTCCCCCGTGAATCTGGTAGGGAATCTGGGTGACGGCGACCCGCTCCAGCCCGGTCAGCGCCACATTCAGAATCAGGGCGCTGTTCTGGTGAAGGGCCTGCCCCCAGAAGCTGTCCATTGCCAGGTGGCCCATGATGATGTGTACGAAGCTGTCGGGGTTCTCGTCGAGCAGTAATTTAATGTAGTCGCGCAGGGGCGCGGTCAGGTGGCGGTAGGGGGAGGGGACGACGATCAGGTCGCCCTGGCCGATGAACTGCTTCCAGCGCTGCTCGGTGAGCCGGGCCCGCTCCGGGTTGGTGGCGATGTGAACGGCGCGCCAGGGGTGGCCCATCGAGCGGGCGAAGTTCACCAGGCGCACCGTCCCGGCGTGCACGCCGTCGATCAGCACCAGGGTGACGACCGGGCGGGGCGGCACCATCTCCAGCGTGATCCCGGTGGTCAGGACGCGGGCGACGCCCTGGTAGTGGTGGTGGATGCGGAAGAAGACCAGCACCAGGGTGGGGATCAGGAGAACAACAAACCAGGCCCCCGAAGTGAACTTGGTGATCCCGAAGACCATCATCACCACGGCGGTGCACACCGCGCCGACGCCGCTGATAATCATCTTCAAGCGCCAGGCCGGGTCGTATTCCAACAGCGTCTCGCGCCCCTGTACCTGCTCGCCGGGGGCCAGCCTGCCCAGCTTCCGCAGGTGGACGACCATGCCACTCTGCGAGATGGTGAAGCTCAAAAAGACGCCGATCGCGTACAGGGGGATCAGCGCGGTGGTGAGCGCCCCGGTGATCACGACCAGCAGGCAGGCAAACAGCGCCAGCCCGGCCACGCCCCAGGAAAAGACCAGACGGCTGCCGCGATAGGTGAGCTGGCGAGGCAGGAAGCTGTCCCCTGCCTGCAAGGCGGCCAGCCGGGGGAAATCGGCGAAGCTGGTGTTGGCGGCCATGATCAGGATCAGCATCGTCCCGGCCAGGGTAAACAGGTACAATCCCGTGCCATCCCCATAAACCGTCCGGGCAATCTGGGAGATGACGGTCTCGGTCTCGCTGGGCAGCGCCTGAACCTGGTGGGCGAGCAGCGTGATGCCCAGGAAGAGGGTGATCAGAATGGCGGCCATCCAGACGAGCGTCGCCGACGCGTTGCGGCTGCGCGGCTCCTTGAAGGCGGTGATCCCGTTGGAGATCGCCTCGATGCCGGTCAGGGCGGTGCAGCCGCTGGAAAAAGCGCGCAGGATCAGGAAGAGGGTGAGGGGGGCGGCGACCGACTCGACCGCTTCGACGCCGGTCACGACGGGCAGCGTGCCACTGAAATAACGGACGGCCCCGACCGCGAGGGTGATGAACATCATGGTGAGGAAGAAGTAGGTGGGGATGGCGAAGATGGCCCCGCTTTCCTTCACCCCGCGCAGGTTGATGAGCATCATCAGGAGGATGATGGTCAACGCGATGGGCACCCGGTAGGGCAGGAGGCCGGGGAAGGCGGAAGTCACCTGGGCCACGCCCGCCGAGATGGAGACGGCCACGGTCAGGATGTAGTCGGTGAGCAGGGCGGCCCCGGCGACCTGGGCGGGCACCTCTCCCAGGTTGTCGCGGGCGACGATGTAGGCCCCGCCGCCGTTGGGGTAGGCGTGAATGGTCTGGCGGTAGGAGATGGTCACGATCACGATCAGGACGGCGATGGCCGCCGCGATCGGGATCGAGAGGCCGAGCGTCGCCGCGCCGGTCCCGGCCAGCGCCAGGATGATCAGGATTTCCTCGGTCGCATAGGCGGTCGAGGATAAAGCGTCTGAAGCAAACACGGCCAGGCCGATCGGCTTCGAGACGGTCTGGTGGGATAAAGCCTGGGTTTCGAGCGGCCTGCCAATCAGCAGCCGCGAGACACCCTGGCCGGGCTGGGGTCTTTTCTGGGATTCCATTGTCACCTATTAGGGTGGAGAGTCGTAGATATAGATATGGGGTGGGCGGCGGCGTTCGACCGGCGAGATCGAGCGGAAGGCGCGCGAAAAGAGACGACCCCCCGCTGATAGGGAGGCCGCGACCGATCACCTGGATCGGCGGCGAAGGTGTTTACGACGCCGCTGCTATGCAATGGATTGGACGACCTTCTGGCGTGCATTGCGTTACTCAGACACCAGTGCAAACGCCGACCAAAACTAGATAAAATCTGGAAAAACGATCACGATCACCTTAAGGACGGTACAGTATAATGATGAATATTATAGCGAAATTACG
>JARRJX010000317.1:0-3898 GCA_037388645.1 Chloroflexota bacterium | reverse complement strand
GTCACCCTCCCCCCAGTCCGAGTCGGCCTCGTTCTGGGCGCAGGCGATCCAGGTGGCGTCGGTGTGGCGGCACAGGTCGGTGAGCGCCGTCACCAGCCCGCCGCCGCCCCGCTGGAAGGTCAGATTGCCGTCCTGATCCCGCTCGAAGGCGACGGGGGCCCGGTTCGAGGCGATGATCAAGGCCCGGTTTCCTAGAAGCTGGGCTTGCAGCGTCCGGCAGTGGTTACGGTGAGCCTCGCGCTCTAAGGGGATTGTCTCATCCGCTTCCATCATTCATCCTTGTCGTCCTCCTGGCTTGCTTGGCTAATCTGGCTTGCCTGGATGGCGAGGTCGATGAAGACAGCGGCGGTCCAGCCAAACGTCCCGGCAGCCGTCGGGGGCGGCTGGCCGGTCTCGGCGTTGTAATACTCATAAATCCCGGTCTCCTTCATCACCAGGTCGAGCGTCTTGTCCCGAATGGTGTTTGCCAGGTCGTGCTCGCCGATCTGGTGAAGGGCCTCGACGAAGAAGTAGTTGATGTTCGCCCAGACCGGGCCGCGCCACATCGTGCCCGGCTCGAAGCGCGGGTCGTTGCGGGCGACGGTGGGGATGACGTACTCCCCCCAGAACTCGTCGGGGTTGGTGAGGTGGCCCTTGAGCCGCTCGCGGATGTGGTCGGGGAGCTGGCCCGTCCACAGCGGGTAGAGGCTGAAGGGGGTGACGACGCGGATCGGCTCCTTGTTCTCCAGCAAGGGCCAGAACAGCCCGGCCTCCTCGTCCCAGAAGTGCTCGATCATGCGGTGCACGATGGCAGCGGCGCGCCGCCGCCACATCTTGGACTCGACCGGCATGCCCAGCGCCTCGGCCATGACGGCCAGCGAGCCCATCTGGACGCAGAGATAGGTGTTGAGGTCGGGGGACTCGACCGGCATGCCAAAATCCCACAGGGGGCTGTCGTCGAGGCCCGACGAGTAAGGGTGATTATACTGCACCAGGCCGTCGAGGTTGTCGTCGTTCATGCTGAACCACCAGGCGTTCCAGCGGACAATCGAGGTGTAAATCTCCTCCAGGAAGTCCAGGTCGGGCGCTGTCTCGTGCAGCTTGAGCGCCATCCAGGCGAGGATGGGCGGCTTGGTCACGGCGGCCATGATGGGGTGGTCGATGGAGGAGATGACGCCCTCGTCGTAGACGGCGTCGGGCAGCATCCCGTCGGGGAGCTGGTAGGCGAGCATGGCGCGAATCTGGTTGCGCGCCAGCTCCGGGTCGACGTGGCGATAGGCGAGGGCGTGCATGGCGCTGTCCCACAGCCACAGCCCGATGTAGCTGGTCTTGGAGGGCGTCATCGCCTCGTAGGTCACGCGGCCCTGGGGGCTGATCAGGTTGTTCGCCATGATCCACCAGGCGTACATGTAGGTGAGGCGGTAGCGCTCATCCACCGGGGGCACGCCGTCGAACCACTTATGCCAGCGCATCTCGGCGGCCTGGCAGGAGGCCGAATAAGGCGGCACGTCGACATGCAGGTCGACGTCCTCGTCGACGGTGAGCGCGATCACGCCGTCATCCGAGGCGGACGCGATGCACTCGACGATGTAGCCGCCGGTGTTGGGCGTGATCTGGTTATAGGCAAGCTCCTCGTTGCCGGTATACACCAGGTTGCGGACGGATTTGAACAGGCCGCCGCGCTCCGTCTCCTGCCAGAACTGCGGCTCGACGTAGAAGCGCAGCCCAGCACTCACACCGGGGGGCAAGCCGAAGGCGAGCGTGCGGCGATCCTGGAACACCAGCCCGAATCTGCCGACCCGGGTTTGAAAGCGCAGCTCGTGGGGGTAGGTCTCCAGCTCGAAGTCGAGCGGCTCCCCTTCGCCGTCGATCAAGGTCAGCTCGTTGACGAAGGGGGGGCGCATGCGGTAGGCGTCGATGTCCGGCTGGAGCTTGATCAGGCGCTCGGCCAGCTTGATCTGTAATTGACAGGGGCCAGGCTCCTGGCGGACCATGAGACGCGAGCCCCGGTCGCTGAACGGCACGCGGGTGATGTCGATCTGGTTCCGCAGTAGATTGAGGTGCGGGGAGTCTGTTCTCTCTTGCATACGTTCTTCTCCGGGGCGGTGATGAATCATCATGAATCGCTTATGAGAGCCAGGTAGATCATATCACATGCGTCCAGCGGAGCGTGGCCGCCCCCACGATACCCCAAGATGGCGATCCCCGCACCACGCGGCGAACGGCCACTGCGACTCGCCGCCCGCAGGGAGAGGCGGATCGTTTTTGGCCCTCATCCCGGCCCGACCTTCGGTCGGCGCGCCCTTCCCCCTCAGGGGGTTTCCGGGAAGCCACCGCCATCCGGTGGTCAGATACATTAGTACAGGTTTATAAATCGTGCGGCTGGCGACTATTGAACGTTTACAGTTTAATGGGACAACCGATCCTTTCGGGCGGATGGTCGTGGTCGGCGGACATCGCCGCAGGTTAAAACCATACGGCTACAAAGTAAAAAGCCCGCTAAAGTGGGCATCAAAATCAGCCGTTTGTAGGCGGATAGCCTTCATGTGTGAGTTTGTCTATTATTGTTAAGGCTCAATATCTCGTCCTGCCACTCGATCAGGCGAATTAGGATTGGCTCTCCAATAGGGGCATTGGGATGACGACGAGTACTGCTCTCAAACGATTGGCGCAGCAGCGGCTCACAGCGAACCCGCTGGCGACCCCCGGCGAGGTGGTTGGCTGGCTGGGAGCGGTGCAGGCGCAGGATTATTACGGGGCGAAGTGGTCGCTGGGCCTGCGGATGCAGAATCCGACCGACGACCTGATCGATCAGGCCTTCGACGAGGGGGCGATCCTGCGCACGCACGTGATGCGGCCCACCTGGCACCTGGTGACCCCCGACGACATCCGCTGGATGCTGGCGCTCACCGCGGCACGCGTCAAGGCCGCGAACGCCTACATGTGCCGCCAGCTTGAGCTTGACGAGGCGCTGTTCGCGCGGAGCAGCCCGGCCATCGCGGGGGCATTGGAGGGCGGGCAGTGCCTCACCCGCGCGGAGCTTGGCGCGAAGCTGGCGGAAGCGGGGATCAAGGCAGAAGGAAACCGGCTGAACTACGTCATGATGCAGGCCGAGCTGGACGGGGTGATATGCAGCGGGCCTCGGCGCGGCAGGCAGCACAGCTACGCGCTGCTGGAGGAGCGCGCGCCGCAGGCGAGGACGTTGGCGCGGGACGAGGCGCTGGCCGAGCTGGCCCGGCGCTACTTCACCGGCCACGGCCCGGCGACCGTCCACGATTTCTCCTGGTGGTCGGGGCTGACGGTGGCCGACGCGAAGACAGGAGTCGAGATGGCCGCCGCGCATCTGGCACAGGAGGAGATCGACGGCGAGACGCACTGGCTCTCGGAGGAGATAGCGGCGTCTGAAGCCGCTTTGGAGGCCAAGCCCGCGCCGCAGGCCCTGCTGCTCCCGACGTACGACGAATTCCTGGTCGGCTACACCGCGTATGACGCGGCGCGCCGGGCGGGGCGCGAGGAGGTGGCGTTCAACTCGGCGCTGGCGATAGACGGGCAGATCGCGGGGAGCTGGCGGCGCACGCTCAAGCGGGGGACGGCGGTCGTCGAGCTTGCCCCGTTCGAGCCGCTGACCGACGCCCAGGCCGAGGCGGTCGGCGATGCCGCCCGGCGCTATGGTGAATTCCTGGGGCTGAATGTGGTACTTTCATAGGCGACTGCTTCGACCGTACTCTATGCAGAGGAAGCCCCCATGCCCAGGCCCGTCTTATGGCTCGTCCTGCTCCTGACCCTGGCTGCCTGCTCGCTGCCCGGCGCGGTGGGGAGCCTGACCGCGACCCCGCTCCCCGCACCGACCGACCTGCCAGATGCGACCGGCGAACCGGACGTGGTCGATCCGGCGGAGGCCGCGCCGACCGAAGGGGCC
>JARRJX010000316.1:0-3902 GCA_037388645.1 Chloroflexota bacterium | reverse complement strand
GACCTGGCGCTTGCGGCCTACCTCCCCGGCGACGGGTGCGACCCCCTGGGGGGCCTGGATGCCCGCGCCAGGGGTTTGCGCCAGGACGTACTTCTGGTAAGCCGCGGTATTGCGGAAACGCTCCGCCCAATCGGCGGGCGTGCCTTTGCTGGGGTCGTCCAGGATGGCGTAAATCTCGTCGAACTCGATCTGGCGGCTGCGCCGCTCGCGCTCGCTGCGGAACTGGTCGAAGTATTCGAGCGCCTCCTCCGGCGGCCCGAACCAGGACAGGTAGCCGCCCCGCGCCAGGAAGATCACCTTGTCGGCCAGCATCACGTTCTTGGTGGCGTGGGTGATCAGCACGATCGTGCGGCCCTGGTCGGCCAGGCGGCGCATCAGTTGCATCAGCGCGGTCTCCGTGCCGGGGTCCAGCCCGGAGGTCGGCTCGTCCAGGAAGAACAGGCCGGGCTTGGTCAGCAGCTCGACGCCAATCGAGACGCGCTTCTGCTGGCCGCCGCTCAGGCCGCTGATCTGCACGTCCTTGCGGTGGGCGAGGTCCAGGTCGTCCAGCACCTCCATCACCCGCTTGTGCCTCTCGTCTTTGGTGGTGTCGGGCGGCATGCGGAGCTGGGCGGCGTAGTCGAGCGCCTGGAAGACGGTCAGCTCCATGTGGATGATGTCTTTCTGCGGGACGTAGCCGATGTCGTTGCGGATCGCGTCGAAGTTCCGGTAGACGTCGATCCCGTTGACGAACACCTGGCCGTGGGTGGCCGGGCGGTACCCGGCGATCGCATCGACCAGGGTGGATTTGCCGCCACCGCTCTGCCCAACCACGACGACGAACTCGCGCGGCTGGAAGGTCACCGAGATGTCCTGGAGGATGTTCAGGTCTTTGCGCACCCACTTGTTCAGGCCGTGCGCCTCGACCTTCAGGCCGCCGGTCTCGTCGTACTGGGCGAGCTGGTCGTGGCCCATCACGAAGCGGTACGAGCCGATCCGGATCGTATCTTCCGGCTTCAGCCAGGTCTCGCCTTCGATCAGCACGTCGTTCACGAAGGTGCCGTTCGAGCTGCGCAGGTCGTTGACGCGGTACCGCTGCCCGACCCGCTCAAGCTGGGCGTGGTAGCGGGACACGGTGGGCGAATCGAGCACGATGTCGTTGCTGGCGTCCCGCCCGATGGTCAGCAAGGTCTGCTCGCCGAAGGTAACGTCGATCGCACCTTCTTCGGCGGTCGCCTCGGCGGGTGAGGTGTAGGTCATCGTGACCATCATGCCGGGGTCAAGCCCGCCGATGCGCAGCTTGTCCTCGTGGCTCAGTTGGAGAGCGCCCTCAATCGGACGCCCCTTGTAGAGCACCGGGTTGCTCGCCTCCGGCAGCACCACCAGTTGGTAGCCGCCGCCCGCCCGCTCCAGCCGGGCGTGGTGGCGCGAGACGATCCGCGAGCCGATCACGATGTTGTTGTCGTCCGAGCGCCCGATCGTGATCACGTCGCCGCTCAGCGTGTAGGTCTGCGGGTTGACACCGGCCACCGCCACGGTCAGCTCCGGCGGCGCGTAGTCGCGGCGCTCCGGGGGATACATCTCCGCGTCGCCCAGCATCGTCTGCATCGCGTCGCGCGGAGGGGCGCTCTGGGCGGGCTGTGGGCGGGCGGGCGGCGCGGGCGGCTCGCCTGCCGCCATCGTCAGCCCGTCGTCGTCGGAGAGTTGCATCGTGTGGTACGGCTCTTCCTCCTGGCCTTCCAGCATCGTCCTGTCCGGCTCCGGCCCGGCGGATTGCGCCTCTCTGGTCGGGATGTCCGATTGGGTGGGCAGGTCGAAGCGCATCACGACCGTATGGCCGAGCCGGATCTCGTCGCCCGATTGCAGCGACACCGGCCCGGTGACCGGCTGCCCGTTCAGGAAGGTGCCGTTGCTGCTCCCCAGGTCTTCGATGAAGTAGTCGTCCCCATCGCGCATGATCCGGGCGTGGCGGCGCGATACGCCTGGCGAGCTGACGACGAAGTCGACCGAGGGGTCGCGTCCGATGGTGACGTCCGCCCGGACCAGCTCGAACGTTGCCCCCCCGCTGATGGTTAATTTGGAATAGATTGATGAACTCACGGCTTCATCCTTTTATGTGTCTACGGATGCTGTCTCCCAGCGCAGCTCCTGGGTTCATGAAGAGAAGGCGCTGCTGAAGTAATGCGATATCCTGGCTATGAGAATGACTTGTACGGGGCCGCGAGAGTCTCTGGCTCTTTCAGGAAATCGTCGCGAGCCGGTTGTTGGTGAGACCTGCGCGGCCTTGCGCTCCGGGTGCCCGCCGGTTTGCACCTGGTGGGCCTGCGCTTGCTGCTCAGGCCGTTGAGACTCGACACCGGCAGCCTGGAAATACCACCATAGTGTATCAAATTTGCTTGGATTGTGGTACATCCACGAATGCTTATATAGTATAGGGGCGTTCAGCTTTTGCTCATAGTCATTATAATTACAAATGGATTCGCGCTTAATTCCAGATACCCTCTTTCTATACATGAAGTAACGCCGACACCCTGGACCTGGGTTCGAAAAACGCGCCGACCGCATCTTTTTGCCGCGCGGGTTGTTCGAAAAAGAGCCAGACTTTTATCGAGATTTATTTGTGGTGGGTATACTGTATTGATGCTGCGGATAAAGGAGTTATCTTTCTTATGGTTGACGCAGACAAACCGGTCGTCGATGCTGATCATTCCCCCGCTACGCTGGTCGATCTGCTGCGCTGGCGTGTCAACACCTCCCCGGAAAAACTGGCCTACGCATTCTTAGAAGACGGCGAAACCGAGACCGCCCGCGTCACCTACGCCGAGCTGGACAGGCAGGCGCGGGCGACTGCCGCCTGGCTGCAAGGGCTGGGCGCGGCGGGCGAGCGCGCCCTGCTGCTCTACCCGCCGGGGCTGGACTTCATCGCCAACTATTTCGGCTGCCTGTACGCCGGGGTGGTGGCCGTCCCGGCCTACCCGCCTCGCCTGAACCGGCCTGTGCCGCGCATCCAGGCGATCGTCGAGGATTCGGAGGCGGCCTTCGCCCTGACGACGACGGCCATCCTGGAGGACATCGAGCAGCGCTTCGAGCAGGCCCCGGAGCTTCAGGCTTTGCGCTGGCTGAACACCGAAGCGCCGCCGTCCGGCATCGAGGAGACTTGGCAGGAGCCGGGGATCGGGCCGGATACGCTGGCCTTTTTGCAGTACACCTCCGGCTCGACCAGCACGCCCAAGGGCGTCCAGGTGAGCCACGGCAACCTGATCAGCAACCTGGCGATGATCCAGTTCGGCATGCGGATCGACCCCACCGGCTCCGGCGTGTTCTGGCTGCCCAGCTACCACGACATGGGGCTGATCGGCGGGATTCTGGAACCGATGTACATCAACGGCCCCTCGGTCGTCATGCCGCCCGCCGCCTTCCTCCAGCGACCGGCCCGCTGGCTCCAGATGATCTCGGACTACCGGGGCACGATCACCGGCGCGCCGAACTTCGCCTACGACCTGTGCGTCGACCGGGTCACCGAAGAGCAGAAAGAAACGCTCGACCTGAGCTGCCTGGAGACGGTCTTCACCGGGGCGGAGCCGATCCGCCGCGAGACGCTTGAGCGCTTCGCCGAGGCGTTCGAGCCGTGCGGCTTCCGGCGCAGCGCCTTTTACCCCTGCTACGGGCTGGCCGAGGGCACGCTGCTCGTGGCGGGCGGGCACGGCGCTGCCGAGCCGCGCTACCTGACGGTCAAACGGTCGGGCCTGAGGGCCAACCGGGCGGTCCTGACCTCAGAAGACGACGAGGACGCCCAGACGCTGGTGAGCTGCGGCTCCAGCCTGCTGGACGAGCGCCTCGCCATCGTCGAGCCTGAATCGCACGCCGAGCTGCCCGACGGGCAGGTGGGCGAGATTTGGGTCTCCGGCCCGAACGTCGCCAAA
>JARRJX010000315.1:0-3908 GCA_037388645.1 Chloroflexota bacterium | reverse complement strand
TCATGATGCGGCGGCCCTATCGCCTGCCCGGCCTCCCGATCAAGCGGGGTAGGTCGCCATCCTGTTCACGCCTTTTTCTCCCATGAGCATAGGTCAATCTTACCTCCGCGCGCCCTCCCGAATCAATCCCCGATCCGTTTTGCCCCACTTTCACGAGTCCTATAGGATCGCCGGGCAAATTGTGATATAACTCAGAGATTATCGGCTGGCGCTGGAGCCAGCCGCCTCTGATCACGAGGATATGATGGGAGCCATGGCGTGGAGACATGTTCGTGAGCTGATCATCGGGTCGCCGCTGCCCTCGACCGAGCTGGCCGAGAAGCGGCTCGACAACTTCCGGGCGCTGGCGGCGCTCTCGCCTGGGGCGCTGGCGTCGGTTGCCTACGCCAACCAGGAGATCTTCCTGGGCCTGGCGGTCGCCGGGGCGGTGGGGCTGGCCTATTCCTGGCCGATCGCCTGCGTGATCGCCGCGTTGCTGGGCCTGCTGAGCCTCTCCTACATGCAGACGATCGAGGCCTACCCGGCGGGGGGCGGCTCCTATGCCGTCGCGCTCGAAAACCTGGGCACACTGGTCGGGCTGATCGCGGCGGCGGGGCTGCTGATCGACTACGTCCTGAACGTCGCCGTCAGCCTGACCGCCGGTGTCGAGGCGCTGGCCTCGGCCTTCACGGTCTTGTGGCCGCACCGGGTCGCGATATCGCTGTTTCTGCTGGGCATCATCATGCTGATCAACCTGCGCGGCCTGCACGAGACAGGCACGGCCATGACCGTGCCCGTCTACCTGTTCGTCGCCACCTACCTGGTCATGATCGCCGCCGGGGTGGTGACCGCCCTGGTCGATGGCCCCGCCCCGCCCTCCCCCCTCAACCTCCCCCCGACGCTCGTCCCGCTGAGCGTCTTCCTCGTGCTGCGCACCTTCGCCTCCGGGGCCACCGCGCTGACCGGCGTCGAGGCGATCAGCAACGCCGTGCCGGTCTTCAAGCCGCCCGAAGTGCGCCACGCCCGCCAGACGATGCTGGTGATGGCCCTGCTGATGGGCGTGCTGTTCCTGGGAACGGTCGGGATCACCCAATACCTGGGCATCACCGCCGGGAGCGAGGAGACGATCCTCTCCGCGCTGGCCCGCCGCCTGTTCGGCTCCGGCCCGCTCTATCTGCTGATCCAGTCCTCGACCCTGCTCGTGCTGGTCGTCGCCGCCAACACCAGCTTCACCGGCTTCCCCCGCGTCGCCGCGCTCATGGCGCGTGATGGCTTCCTGCCGCGCCAGCTTCAAATGCTGGGCGAGCGGCTGGTCTACTCGAACGGCGTGATCCTGCTCGCGGCGCTGGCCGGGCTGCTGATCGTGCTCTTCGGCGGCGACACCCACCGCCTGATCCCGCTGTTCGCCGTTGGGGCGTTTCTGGCCTACACCCTCTCGCAGGCGGGCATGGTCGGGCACTGGCTGCGCGAGTCCGGCCCGCACCGTCACCCCCGGATCGTGATGCCGGTGGCGGGCGTCCACCAGGGGGTGATCGTCGCCCTGCAATACGCCCGGCTGATCTCCGACCGGGTCGAGGCGGTCTACGTGGAGCTTGAGCCGGGCTCGTCGCCCGCCATCCAGGAGAAGTGGCGTCGTTACGGGCTGGACGCCGTGGCCCCGCTGGTCGTCATCCCTTCGCCGTACCGCTCGTTCATCGGCCCTTTCCTCGACTACCTCGATCAGGTGGACGCGGAGGCGGACGACGGGCAGCTGACCGGCGTGCTGATCCCTGAGTTCGTGCCCGCCCGGTGGTGGCATTACCTGCTCCACAACCAGACCGCCTGGCTGCTGAAGACCGCCCTGCTGCACCGGCGGCACCGCCAGGGCAAGACGCGGGCGATCATCGACGTTCCCTTCCACCTGGAGCGCTGACCACTTCGCCCGTCCGCTCCCGGCCTTCCCGCCCAGGCACCACCAGCGGCCACAGTCGAGACATGTCACTGGACTATGATGACGAATGTTACATAGACATTCACCCCGAAATGTGCGATAATATGCCGTGAACTAAAGTCCAAATAATGAACAGATGAACATGGAGCATCCTCAAACCGAGACGACCTCACAGTCCAGACTGCTGGCCCGCGTTGCCTGGATGTATTACATCAACGAGCTGACCCAGAAGGAGATCGGCCAGGCGTTGGGTCTTTCCCGGATCAAGGTCAATCGGCTGCTTCAGCAGGCCAGGTGCCAGGGGATTGTCGAGATCAGCGTCAACACGCCGCCAGGGATGTACGTCGAGCTTGAAGGAAAGCTCCGCGACTGTTTTGGGCTGCGGGACGCCGTGGTCGTGACCGATGCCGAGCCGGGCGAGGCGCTCTACTGCGCCCTGGCAGCGGGGGTGTCCGACTGGCTGATCCCCAGGCTGCGCGACGGCCTGGTGATCGCCCTCAGCCAGGGGCGGACGCTCTCTTACATCCCGCAGATGTTCGCCTGCGACAAACAGATCTCTGCACGTTTGCCGAGGCGGTGGGCGGCATCGGCAACCAATCGACCAGGGGCAAGAACTATAACGTCGCCTCCAGGATGGCCGAGCTGGTCGGCGGGCAGGTCAGCTACATCTACGCCCCCACCATCGTCTCAAGCAAGGGGATACGCGACGCCTTCCTGAACGAGCCTTCCATCGAGGAGGCGCTCAGCCTGGCCCGCCGGGCGGACATCTTCATCAACAGCGTAGGCACGGTAGACTCTAGGTGCCTGGTAGTTGTCCACCACTACCTGAGCGAGGAGGGCCTGGCCGAGCTTCAGGCGCTTGGCGCGGTGGGTGACGTGTACGGCCAGTTCTTCGACCGGGACGGGAACTACGTCCCGTTCGAGCTTTGCGAGCGGGTGATCGGCCCGGCGCTCGACGACCTGCGGGAGGCTCCCTACAGCGTGGTCGTGGCGGGCGGCCCCGATAAGGTTGAGGCGATCCGGGCCGCCCTGCGCGGCGGGCTGATGAACGTCCTGATCACCGACTGCCAGACGGCCAGCGCGCTGTTGACGGAGCTCTGAGCGCTGCGCTCCCATCGGCGGGCGCTGCTGCCGACGACCGCGACCGCCTGTTAGGACTTTAAAAATCACCTGGACGGGTCTTTTGCGTCAGCGATGGCAAGGAGACCCACGTTCTCCCCTCGGTTGAAAAACCGCCCGGCTGAAAAGCCGTCCGGCTGAATACTCTTCAACCGAGAGGAGAGCGTCACGCTCTGGCGGACGACCCCGGCAGCCACGCCGGTGGTTTTCCGGACGAGGCAGAGGCGCATCTGCATTGGATGCAACGACATCACGGCAACAATGCCTGGCATCGCAGCCGCATCGCAGTTCATCGCAGCCGCACCGCAGCTCATCGCAGCCGCACCGCAGCTCATCGCAGCCACACTGTCCAGCATGCTCACCCTACAGATGCGCCCTGCCACCCGGGATGGTATCATCCTGTTATCTATCGCTCACCCACACGACTCCGCTGGCTGCCTCGCTGACCCCGGTTACATCCATGGAGGACGACCATGACCACCGACGTAAACAGCCTGCTGCCCTACCTGCTGCGGCGCGAGAACATCGCCCGCTACCAGGACGGGGTGGTGCTGATCGGCGACCGCCGCAAGTACCCCTTCGAGAAGGCCATCTACCCCTGCCACGACGTGGAGACCGTCGCCCAGGCTATCGAGGGGATGGTCACCCAGGGCGGTGGGCCGTGGCTGGCGGCGGCGCTCGGCATGGCGCTGGCCGCCCGCGAGGTGGCCGGTCAGCCGGATGAGAAGGTCATGGCCCACATGGAGAAGGCCGCCGCCCGCCTGACCAACACCCGGCCCACCAACACCGCCCTCGCCCGCCGCCTGGAAGACGCAGTCGAGGTGGTGAAGTCGGCCTTGGGGGCCGGGGAGCCTGTCGAAAAAGCCCTCCTCGACTGGGT